>NZ_JBWGIF010000005.1:0-285629 GCF_056312565.1 Pseudomonas sp. JE3303 | reverse complement strand
ATCGGCCACGTTGACCACGGTAAGACCACTCTGACCGCTGCTCTGACTCGCGTCTGCTCCGAAGTATTCGGTTCGGCCGTCGTCGACTTCGACAAGATCGACAGCGCCCCAGAAGAAAAAGCTCGCGGTATCACCATCAACACCGCGCACGTCGAGTACAACTCGAAGATCCGTCACTACGCTCACGTCGACTGCCCAGGTCACGCTGACTACGTGAAGAACATGATCACCGGTGCTGCGCAGATGGACGGCGCGATCCTGGTTTGTTCGGCCGCTGATGGTCCGATGCCACAGACCCGTGAGCACATCCTGCTGTCCCGCCAGGTAGGCGTTCCGTACATCGTGGTCTTCCTGAACAAGGCTGACCTGGTAGACGACGCTGAGCTGCTGGAACTGGTCGAGATGGAAGTTCGCGACCTGCTGTCCACCTATGACTTCCCAGGCGACGACACCCCGATCATCATCGGTTCGGCTCGTATGGCGCTGGAAGGCAAAGACGACAACGAAATGGGCACCACCGCTGTCAAGAAGCTGGTTGAGACTCTGGACAGCTACATCCCGGAGCCTGAGCGTGCTATCGACAAGCCGTTCCTGATGCCGATCGAAGACGTGTTCTCGATCTCGGGTCGTGGTACCGTTGTTACCGGCCGTATCGAGCGTGGCATCGTCCGCGTTCAGGACTCGCTGGAGATCGTTGGTCTGCGTGACACCACCACCACCACCTGCACCGGTGTTGAGATGTTCCGCAAGCTGCTCGACGAAGGTCGTGCTGGCGAGAACTGCGGCGTTCTGCTGCGTGGTACCAAGCGTGACGACGTTGAGCGTGGCCAGGTTCTGGTCAAGCCAGGTTCGGTCAAGCCGCACACCAAGTTCACCGCAGAAGTCTACGTTCTGTCGAAGGAAGAAGGCGGTCGTCACACTCCGTTCTTCAAAGGCTACCGTCCTCAGTTCTACTTCCGTACTACTGACGTGACTGGTAACTGCCAGCTGCCAGAAGGCGTTGAAATGGTAATGCCAGGTGACAACATCCAGATGGAAGTCACCCTGATCAAGACCATCGCAATGGAAGACGGCCTGCGTTTCGCCATCCGTGAAGGCGGTCGTACCGTCGGTGCTGGTGTTGTAGCTAAGATTATCGAATAAGTAGTTGATTTTTCTCAATCAGGCCGACATAATGGTCGGCCTGATACAGCGTTATAGGTCAGTAGCTCAATTGGCAGAGCGACGGTCTCCAAAACCGTAGGTTGGGGGTTCGATTCCCTCCTGACCTGCCATTCACCTCGGTGTGATTGGCTTTCTTCTCACAGGATCCTCCTTGATGACTCCCAAAACTGAAGCCCAAGTATCGCGTTTTGACCTGATCAAATGGGTGGCTGTTGTAGCTTTGGTGGTTGTCGGCGTTGTAGGCAACCAATACTACTCCGCGGCTCCAATCCTGTATCGCGTACTCGCTCTCCTTGCTCTTGCTGCTATCGCAGGCTTTGTTGCCTTGCAGACTGCCAAGGGTAAGTCGTTCTTTGTGCTTGCGAAGGAAGCTCGTGCCGAGATTCGTAAAGTCGTGTGGCCAACCCGCCAAGAAACCATGCAGACCACGCTTATCGTGGTGGTCGTTGTGCTGGTTATGGCGTTGCTGTTGTGGGGTCTTGATTCCCTGCTCGGTTGGTTGGTTTCCTTGATTGTTGGCTAAGGGTGTCCCGTGGCTAAGCGTTGGTACGTTGTGCATGCTTACTCGGGTTACGAGAAGCATGTAATGCGCTCGCTGATCGAGCGCGTAAAGCTTGCTGGCATGGAAGACGGTTTCGGCGAAATTCTGGTTCCGACCGAAGAAGTCGTCGAGATGCGCAATGGCCAGAAGCGTAAAAGTGAACGCAAGTTCTTCCCAGGTTACGTCCTGGTCCAGATGGACATGAACGAAGGCACTTGGCACTTGGTCAAGGATACCCCTCGCGTCATGGGCTTCATCGGTGGCACTGCAGACAAGCCTGCGCCGATCACCGACAAGGAAGCCGAGGCCATTCTGCGCCGCGTTGCCGATGGTAGCGACAAGCCTAGGCCGAAAACCTTGTTTGAGCCAGGTGAAGTGGTTCGCGTCACTGACGGTCCATTTGCCGATTTCAACGGTACCGTTGAAGAAGTTAACTACGAAAAGAGCCGGCTCCAAGTGGCGGTGCTCATTTTCGGTCGCTCTACCCCGGTGGAGCTCGAGTTCGGTCAGGTCGAGAAGGTCTAATCGAACGAAGCATCCCATACCCCGCAGCCCTATGTGCTGCGGGGTTTTGTCGTCACTGGGATAAAACGTACGTCATCCGGGGAGCCATCTGGCGCTTGTACCCGATTTTGGAGTAGCTCATGGCTAAGAAGATTCAGGCTTACATCAAGCTGCAAGTAAAGGCCGGCCAGGCCAACCCAAGCCCACCCGTTGGTCCAGCACTGGGTCAACATGGTGTGAACATCATGGAATTCTGCAAGGCCTTCAACGCCCGTACCCAGGGTCAAGAAGCCGGCCTGCCGACTCCAGTGATCATCACTGTATACAGTGACCGTAGCTTCACCTTCGAAACCAAGAGCACCCCTGCTTCGGTTCTGCTGAAGAAAGCTGCTGGCCTGACCAGCGGTTCGGCTCGTCCGAACACCGTCAAGGTCGGTACCGTGACCCGTGCTCAGCTGGAAGAGATCGCCAAGACCAAGAATGCCGATCTGACTGCCGCTGACCTCGATGCAGCCGTGCGTACCATCGCCGGTTCTGCTCGCAGCATGGGCCTCAACGTGGAGGGTGTGTAATGGCTAAGCTGACCAAGCGCCAAAAGGCCATTGCTTCGAAAATCGAAGCTGGCAAAGTCTACAACTTCGAAGAAGCAGCTGTGCTGCTGGCTGAACTGTCCGCCGTGAAGTTCACCGAATCCTTCGACGTTGCTGTCAACCTCGGCGTTGACCCGCGTAAATCCGACCAGGTCGTTCGTAGCGCTACCGTGCTGCCACACGGCACTGGCAAGACCGTACGCGTTGCTGTCTTCACCCAGGGTCCAGCTGCCGAGGCCGCTCTGGCTGCCGGCGCTGACCGTGTAGGCATGGACGATCTGGCTGCAGAAATGAAAGCCGGCGACCTGAACTACGACGTCGTCATTGCTTCCCCGGACGCAATGCGTGTTGTAGGCCAGTTGGGTCAGGTTCTGGGTCCTCGCGGCCTGATGCCTAACCCGAAGGTTGGTACCGTATCCCCAGACGTAGCCACCGCGGTCAAAAACGCCAAGGCTGGTCAGGTTCGCTACCGTACCGACAAGAACGGTATCATCCACACCTCCGTTGGCAAGGTCGGCTTCGAAGCTGGCAAGCTGAAGGAAAACGTTGAAGCCCTGATCGCTGATCTGAAGCGTATCAAGCCAGCTTCCTCGAAAGGTATCTACGTCAAGCGCGTTACCCTGAGCACCACCATGGGCCCAGGTCTGGTCATCGACCAGAGCTCGCTGGACGCGTAAGACAAAACTGGCGCGAGCGATCGCGCCGGTTGCAAAAATTGGGGTCCCTGCCTGGCGGGGGCTATCCAAGACCGTAGGCGGCGCAAGCCTTAAACCACCAGCCTACGCAGATGGTGCTCCCGGTTCCTTACCGAATCAGACACCAAAACGACATCCGGCTTCGGCCAGATGAAACGGTAACAAGCAGGAGTTTTACCCGTGGCAATTAAACTCGAAGACAAGAAGGCCATCGTCGCTGAAGTCAACGAGGCTGCCAAAGTCGCTCTGTCCGCTGTCGTGGCTGATGCCCGTGGTGTGACTGTAGGCGCAATGACCGGACTCCGCAAAGAGGCTCGTGAAGCTGGCGTATACGTACGTGTCGTACGTAACACCCTGCTCAAGCGCGCTGTTGCTGACACTGAATACAGTGTCCTCAACGACGCCTTCACTGGCCCTACCCTGATCGCTTTCTCCAACGAACACCCGGGCGCTGCTGCTCGTCTGTTCGCTGAGTTCGCCAAGGGTCAGAGCAAGTTCGAGATCAAGGCAGCTGCGTTCGACGGCAAGTTCCTTGCCGCAGACCAGATCGACGTGTTGGCTTCCCTGCCGACCCGCGACGAGGCTATTGCGAAGCTGATGAGCGTGATCCAAGGCGCAACCAGCAAGCTGGCTCGTACCCTGGCAGCCGTTCGCGACCAGAAAGAAGCTGCTGCTGCCTAAGGCACCGCAAGCCCTTTCGAAATCATACGTTTAATTTGATGGCTGCGTAGGCTGTCACCCCAATACAGGATTTAAGTCATGTCTCTGACTAACGAGCAAATCATCGAAGCAATCGGCCAGAAAACCGTTCTGGAAGTTGTTGAGCTGATCAAAGCAATGGAAGAAACCTTCGGCGTTACCGCTGCTGTCGCCTCTGCTGGCCCAGCTGCTGCCGCTGCCGTTGTTGAAGAACAAACCGAGTTCAACGTTGTTCTGCTGGAAGCTGGCGAGAAGAAAGTCAACGTCATCAAGGCCGTTCGTGAACTGACCGGTCTGGGCCTGAAAGAAGCCAAAGAGAAAGTTGACACCGCTCCTCAGATCGTCGCCGAAGGCGTGTCGAAAGACGCTGCTGAAGACGCCAAGAAGAAGCTGGAAGAAGCAGGCGCCAAAGTCGAAGTCAAGTAACTCTCGACTGTGCGTCTCCAGCCCGAGCGATAAGCGAAAGGCTGATGGCTGGTGGCTCATGCCACCGGCCTTTTTCCGTTATTGGCGGCCGACCAGGTCGGCCCCGATGACGTGCTCCAACCACCTGACCGGTGGCGCAAACCATGGGGTTTGCAGATTTTCTGGCTGCTCCCGTCGGGAGAAGCCAAACAAGCAGGTGACCAAGCTGGGGAACGCTGATGGCTTACTCATACACTGAGAAAAAACGTATCCGCAAGGACTTTAGCAAGTTGCCGGACGTCATGGATGTGCCTTACCTCCTGGCCATCCAGCTGGATTCGTATCGTGAATTCCTGCAGGCAGGAGCGACCAAGGACCAGTTCCGCGACGTCGGGCTGCACGCGGCCTTCAAGTCGGTTTTCCCGATCATCAGCTACTCCGGCAATGCTGCCTTGGAGTACGTTGGCTATCGTCTGGGCGAGCCGGCTTTCGACGTCAAGGAATGCGTCCTGCGCGGCGTGACCTTCGCCGTGCCTCTGCGGGTGAAAGTCCGCCTGATCATCTTCGACAAGGAATCGTCGAACAAAGCGATCAAGGACATCAAAGAGCAAGAAGTCTACATGGGTGAAATCCCCCTGATGACTGAAAACGGTACCTTCGTTATCAACGGTACCGAGCGTGTAATCGTTTCCCAGCTGCACCGTTCGCCAGGTGTGTTCTTCGACCACGACCGTGGCAAGACTCACAGCTCCGGCAAGCTGCTGTACTCGGCGCGTATCATTCCTTACCGCGGTTCGTGGCTGGACTTCGAGTTCGATCCGAAGGACTGCGTGTTCGTTCGTATCGACCGTCGCCGCAAGCTGCCGGCCTCCGTACTGCTGCGCGCCCTTGGCTACAGCACCGAGGAGGTCCTGAACGCCTTCTACACCACCAACGTACTCCACGTCTCGGGCGAGAAGCTGAGCCTGGAGCTGGTGCCACAGCGCCTGCGTGGTGAAGTCGCGGTCATGGACATTCACGACGAGACCGGCAAGGTCATCGTCGAGCAGGGTCGCCGTATCACTGCGCGCCACATCAACCAGCTCGAAAAAGCTGGCGTGAAGCAGCTGGACGTGCCGATGGAATACGTCCTGGGCCGCACCACTGCCAAGGCTATCGTGCACCCGGCTACCGGCGAGATCCTGTGCGAGTGCAACACCGAGCTGACCACCGAGCTGCTGATCAAGATCGCCAAGGCTCAGGTTGTCCGCATCGAGACCCTGTACACCAACGACATCGACTGCGGTCCGTTCATCTCGGACACCCTGAAGATCGACTCCACCAGCAATCAGCTGGAAGCGCTGGTCGAGATCTACCGCATGATGCGTCCAGGCGAGCCACCTACCAAGGATGCCGCCGAGACCCTGTTCAACAACCTGTTCTTCAGCGCCGAGCGCTACGACCTCTCCGCTGTAGGTCGCATGAAGTTCAACCGTCGTATCGGTCGTACCGAAATCGAAGGTTCGGGCGTGCTGAGCAAGGAAGACATCGTCGAGGTCCTCAAGACCCTGGTCGACATCCGTAACGGCAAAGGTATCGTCGACGACATCGACCACCTGGGTAACCGTCGCGTGCGTTGTGTCGGCGAGATGGCCGAGAACCAGTTCCGTGTTGGCCTGGTGCGCGTCGAGCGTGCGGTCAAGGAACGTCTGTCGATGGCCGAAAGCGAAGGCCTGATGCCGCAAGACCTGATCAACGCCAAGCCGGTAGCGGCGGCGGTGAAGGAGTTCTTCGGTTCCAGCCAGCTCTCGCAGTTCATGGACCAGAACAACCCGCTCTCCGAGATCACCCACAAGCGCCGTGTCTCCGCACTCGGTCCTGGCGGTCTGACCCGTGAGCGCGCCGGCTTCGAAGTCCGTGACGTACACCCGACCCACTACGGCCGCGTGTGCCCGATCGAGACGCCTGAAGGTCCGAACATCGGTCTGATCAACTCCCTGGCGGCCTATGCCCGCACCAACCAGTACGGCTTCCTCGAGAGCCCGTACCGCGTTGTGAAAGAGGGTGTGGTCTCGGACGATATCGTGTTCCTGTCCGCGATCGAAGAAGCTGATCACGTCATCGCCCAGGCTTCGGCCACGATGAACGAGAAGAAGCAGCTGATCGACGAGCTGGTAGCGGTTCGTCACCTGAACGAATTCACCGTCAAGGCGCCGGAAGACGTCACCTTGATGGACGTTTCGCCGAAGCAGGTTGTCTCGGTTGCAGCGTCGCTGATTCCGTTCCTCGAGCACGACGACGCCAACCGTGCGTTGATGGGTTCGAACATGCAGCGTCAGGCAGTCCCGACCCTGCGCGCCGACAAGCCGCTGGTAGGTACCGGCATGGAGCGCAACGTCGCCCGTGACTCCGGTGTCTGCGTGGTAGCTCGCCGCGGTGGTGTGATCGACTCCGTCGACGCCAGCCGTGTGGTCGTTCGCGTTGCCGACGACGAAGTCGAGACCGGCGAAGCGGGTGTCGACATCTACAACCTGACCAAGTACACCCGTTCGAACCAGAACACCTGCATCAACCAGCGTCCGCTGGTGAACAAGGGTGATGTGGTTCAGCGCGGCGACATCATGGCCGATGGTCCGTCCACCGACATGGGTGAACTGGCTCTGGGCCAGAACATGCGCATCGCGTTCATGGCGTGGAACGGCTTCAACTTCGAAGACTCCATCTGCCTCTCCGAGCGTGTGGTCCAGGAAGACCGCTTCACCACGATCCACATCCAGGAACTGACCTGTGTGGCTCGTGACACCAAGCTTGGCCCAGAGGAAATCACTGCGGACATCCCGAACGTGGGTGAAGCCGCACTGAACAAGCTGGACGAAGCCGGTATCGTCTATGTAGGTGCCGAAGTCGGCGCTGGCGACATCCTGGTCGGCAAGGTCACTCCGAAAGGCGAGACCCAGCTGACTCCGGAAGAAAAACTGCTGCGCGCAATCTTCGGCGAGAAGGCCAGCGACGTCAAAGACACCTCCCTGCGCGTGCCGACAGGCACCAAGGGTACTGTTATCGACGTACAGGTCTTCACCCGTGACGGCGTCGAGCGCGACAGCCGTGCGCTGTCGATCGAGAAGATGCAGCTGGACGAGATCCGCAAGGACCTCAACGAAGAGTTCCGCATCGTAGAGGGCGCGACCTTCGAACGTCTGCGTTCTGCCCTGAACGGCCAGCTGGTCGACGGTGGCGCGGGCCTGAAGAAAGGCACCGTGGTCAGCGACGAAGTACTGGACGGTCTGGAGCACGGCCAGTGGTTCAAGCTGCGCATGGCCGAAGACGCGCTGAACGATCAGCTCGAGAAGGCCCAGGCCTACATCGTCGATCGCCGCCGTCTGCTGGACGACAAGTTCGAAGACAAGAAGCGCAAGCTGCAGCAGGGCGATGACCTGGCACCGGGCGTACTGAAGATCGTCAAGGTCTACCTGGCAATCCGTCGCCGCATCCAGCCGGGCGACAAGATGGCCGGCCGTCACGGTAACAAAGGTGTGGTCTCGGTGATCATGCCGGTCGAAGACATGCCGCACGACGCCAACGGTACTCCGGTCGACGTGGTCCTGAACCCGTTGGGCGTACCATCGCGTATGAACGTCGGTCAGATCCTTGAAACCCACCTGGGCCTCGCGGCCAAGGGCCTGGGCGAGAAGATCAACCGCATGATCGAAGAGCAGCGCAAGGCCGCTGAGCTGCGCACCTTCCTGACCGAGATCTACAACGAGATCGGTGGTCGTCAGGAGAACCTTGCGGAATTCACCGACAAGGAAATCCTCGACCTGGCGCATAACCTCAAGGGCGGTGTGCCAATGGCTACCCCGGTCTTCGACGGTGCCAAGGAAAGCGAGATCAAGGCCATGCTGAAACTGGCCGATATGCCAGAGAGCGGCCAGATGGTGCTGTTCGATGGTCGTACCGGCAACAAGTTCGAGCGTCCTGTGACCGTTGGTTACATGTACATGCTCAAGCTGAACCACTTGGTGGACGACAAGATGCACGCGCGTTCCACTGGTTCTTACAGCCTGGTTACCCAGCAGCCGCTGGGTGGTAAGGCGCAGTTCGGTGGTCAGCGTTTCGGGGAGATGGAAGTGTGGGCGCTGGAAGCATACGGCGCGGCATACACCCTGCAAGAAATGCTCACAGTGAAGTCGGACGACGTGAACGGCCGTACCAAGATGTACAAGAACATCGTGGATGGCGATCACCGTATGGAGCCGGGCATGCCCGAGTCCTTCAACGTGTTGATCAAAGAGATCCGTTCGCTCGGTATCGACATCGATCTGGAAACCGAATAACACGTGACGCGAATCGGGAGCGGGGCTGATACAGCCCGCTCTCTGCTCCGCCAGGAGGAAAGGCCTTGAAAGACCTACTGAATTTGCTGAAAAACCAGGGTCAAGTCGAAGAGTTCGATGCTATCCGCATCGGCCTCGCGTCGCCTGAGATGATCCGTTCGTGGTCGTTCGGTGAAGTAAAAAAGCCGGAAACCATCAACTACCGTACGTTCAAGCCTGAGCGTGACGGTCTGTTCTGCGCCAAGATCTTTGGCCCAGTCAAGGACTACGAGTGCCTGTGCGGCAAGTACAAGCGCCTCAAGCACCGCGGTGTGATCTGCGAGAAGTGCGGCGTTGAAGTCGCCCTGGCCAAGGTCCGTCGTGAGCGCATGGCGCACATCGAACTGGCCTCGCCGGTTGCCCACATCTGGTTCCTGAAGTCGCTGCCGTCGCGTATCGGCTTGCTAATGGACATGACCCTGCGTGATATCGAGCGCGTTCTCTATTTCGAGAGCTACGTCGTAATCGACCCGGGCATGACCACCCTCGAGAAGGGTCAGCTGCTCAATGACGAGCAGTACTTCGAAGCGCTGGAAGAGTTCGGTGACGACTTTGATGCCCGCATGGGTGCCGAAGCTGTCCGCGAGCTGCTGCACGCTATCGACCTGGAGCACGAGATTGGCCGCCTGCGCGAAGAAATCCCGCAGACCAACTCCGAGACCAAGATCAAGAAGCTGTCCAAGCGTCTGAAGCTGATGGAGGCCTTCCAGGGCTCGGGCAACCTGCCTGAGTGGATGGTCCTGACCGTTCTGCCGGTTCTGCCGCCAGACCTGCGTCCGCTGGTTCCGCTTGATGGCGGTCGCTTCGCGACCTCCGACCTGAACGACCTGTATCGTCGGGTGATCAACCGTAACAACCGTCTGAAGCGCCTGCTCGACCTGTCCGCGCCGGACATCATCGTGCGCAACGAAAAGCGCATGCTGCAGGAAGCGGTCGACGCACTGCTCGATAACGGCCGTCGTGGCCGCGCCATCACTGGCTCGAACAAGCGTCCTCTGAAATCCCTGGCCGACATGATCAAGGGTAAGCAAGGTCGTTTCCGTCAGAACTTGCTCGGCAAGCGTGTCGACTACTCCGGCCGTTCGGTAATTACCGTAGGTCCGACCCTGCGTCTGCACCAGTGCGGTCTGCCGAAGAAGATGGCTCTCGAGCTGTTCAAGCCGTTCATTTTCGGCAAGCTGGAAATGCGTGGTCTGGCGACCACCATCAAGGCCGCCAAGAAGATGGTCGAGCGCGAGCTGCCGGAAGTGTGGGACGTTCTCGCCGAAGTGATTCGCGAACACCCCGTGCTGCTCAACCGTGCACCGACCCTTCACCGTCTGGGCATCCAGGCGTTTGAACCGGTACTGATCGAAGGCAAGGCCATCCAGCTGCACCCGCTGGTCTGTGCTGCGTACAACGCCGACTTCGACGGTGACCAGATGGCCGTTCACGTGCCGCTGACGCTGGAAGCCCAGCTCGAAGCGCGCGCGCTGATGATGTCGACCAACAACATCCTGTCGCCAGCCAACGGTGAGCCGATCATCGTTCCTTCGCAGGACGTTGTACTGGGTCTGTACTACATGACCCGTGAAGCCATCAACGCCAAGGGCGAAGGCCGCGTGTTCGCGGACCTGCAGGAAGTCGACCGCGTATTCCGCGCCGGCGAAGCTGCCCTGCACGCCAAGATCAAGGTTCGTATCAACGAAACCGTGAACGACCGTGATGGCGGCAGCGTCAAGAACACCCGTATCGTCGACACCACCGTCGGCCGTGCACTGCTGTTCCAGGTTGTACCACCAGGTCTGTCGTACGACGTGGTCAACCAGCCAATGAAGAAAAAGGCGATCTCCAAGCTGATCAACCAGTGCTACCGCGTGGTTGGTCTTAAAGAGACCGTGATCTTCGCTGACCAGCTGATGTACACCGGCTTTGCCTACTCGACCATCTCCGGCGTTTCCATCGGTGTCAACGACTTCGTTATCCCGGACGAGAAAGCCCGCATCATCGGTACCGCTACCGACGAAGTGAAAGAGATCGAGAGCCAGTACGCCTCCGGCCTGGTAACCCAGGGCGAGAAGTACAACAAGGTCATCGACTTGTGGTCCAAGGCGAACGACGAAGTCTCCAAGGCGATGATGGCCAACCTCTCGAAAGAGCGGGTCATCGACCGCAATGGCGACGAAGTCGAGCAAGAGTCCTTCAACTCGATGTACATGATGGCTGACTCCGGTGCCCGGGGTTCGGCAGCTCAGATTCGTCAGTTGGCCGGTATGCGTGGCCTGATGGCCAAGCCGGACGGCTCGATCATCGAGACGCCGATCACCGCGAACTTCCGTGAAGGCCTGAGCGTACTGCAGTACTTCATCTCGACTCACGGTGCTCGTAAGGGTCTGGCGGATACCGCGTTGAAAACCGCGAACTCCGGTTACCTGACTCGCCGTCTGGTGGACGTTGCCCAGGACCTGGTCGTTACCGAGATCGACTGCGGTACCGAGCAAGGCCTGCTGATGACGCCGCACATTGAAGGCGGTGACGTCGTAGAGCCGCTGGGTGAGCGTGTACTGGGCCGTGTCATCGCCCGTGACGTGTTCAAGCCAGGCACCGACGACGTGATCGTTCCTGCCGGCACCCTGGTCGACGAGAAGTGGGTCGAGTTCATCGAGCTGAACAGCATCGACGAAGTGATCGTGCGTTCGCCGATCAGCTGCGAAACCCGCTATGGCATCTGCGCCAAGTGCTACGGCCGTGACCTGGCTCGTGGTCACCAGGTGAACATCGGTGAAGCTGTCGGCGTTATCGCTGCACAGTCGATCGGTGAGCCGGGTACCCAGCTGACCATGCGTACGTTCCACATCGGTGGTGCTGCAAGCCGTACTTCGGCTGCCGACAGCGTCCAGGTGAAGAACGGCGGTATGGTCCGTCTGCATAACCTCAAGCAGGTAGAACGTGCTGATGGCAACCTGGTTGCCGTATCGCGTTCTGGCGAGCTGGCCATTGCCGACGAATTCGGCCGTGAGCGTGAGCGCTACAAGCTGCCTTACGGTGCAGTGATTTCGGTCAAGGAAGGTGACAAGGTCGACGCTGGCGCCATCGTCGCCAAGTGGGACCCGCACACCCACCCGATCGTGACCGAGATGAAAGGTACCGTGACCTTCGTGGGCATGGAAGAAAACATCACCATCAAGCGTCAGACTGACGAATTGACCGGTTTGACCAACATTGAAGTCCTGGACGTCAAAGACCGTCCGGCCGCAGGCAAGGAAATCCGTCCTGCAATCAAGATGGTCGACGCCAATGGCAAGGATCTGCTGCTGCCAGGTACCGACGTACCGGCCCAGTACTTCCTGCCGGCGAACGCCCTGGTCGGTGTTGCCGACGGTGCACAGATCGGTGTTGGTGACGTTATCGCGCGTATCCCGCAAGAGACGTCGAAGACCCGTGACATCACCGGTGGTCTGCCACGGGTTGCCGACCTGTTCGAAGCCCGTCGTCCGAAAGAAGCCTCGATCCTGGCTGAAGTCAGCGGCACCATTGCCTTCGGTAAAGAGACCAAGGGCAAGCGCCGTCTGGTCATCACTCCGAACGATGGTACCGATCCGTACGAAGAGCTGATTCCGAAGTGGCGCCACCTGAACGTCTTCGAAGGCGAACAGGTAAACCGCGGCGAAGTCATCTCCGACGGCCCGAGCGATCCGCACGATATCCTACGTCTGCTGGGTGTGAGCGCGCTGGCCAAGTACATCGTCAACGAGATCCAGGACGTTTACCGTCTGCAAGGCGTGAAGATCAACGACAAGCACATCGAGACCATCCTGCGTCAGATGTTGCGCAAGGTCGAGATCAGCGAGTCGGGCGATTCCAGCTTCATCAAGGGCGACCAGATGGAACTGACCCACGTGCTGGTCGAGAACGAGCGTCTGGCCGGTGATGACAAGTTCATCTCGAAGTTCTCGCGCGTGCTGCTGGGTATCACCAAGGCGTCGTTGTCGACCGAATCGTTCATCTCGGCGGCTTCCTTCCAGGAAACCACCCGTGTACTGACCGAAGCGGCGGTAACCGGCAAGCGCGACTACCTGCGCGGCCTGAAAGAGAACGTGGTCGTGGGTCGTCTGATCCCGGCTGGTACCGGTCTGGCCTACCACAGCGAGCGCAAGCGCCGCCGTGAAGCCGACAAACCGCTGCGTGTAAGCGCCAGTGAGGTGGAAGCCGCACTGACCGAAGCACTGAACTCAAGCGGTAACTGAGTACAGGGCAGGGCCCCGGCAACCCCCTGAAGGGCATCGGCGACACAAAATGTTGCCGATGACTGGAGGGGGGAGGCTGGGGCCTTGTCTTGACTGGGTGCAAGATCCTCCGTAGACTTTTGTACCCTTAAATTCGGTAGGGCTCCGTCCTGCCGTTTTTTGGCTTTTCTTGCAAGACAATAGCGTCGCAAGACAAACAGTGGAGCTAGTAGATGGCAACTATCAACCAGCTGGTACGTCAGCCGCGTAAGCGTATCGTCGAGAAATCCGACGTACCTGCGCTGCAGAACTGCCCGCAACGTCGTGGCGTGTGCACCCGCGTGTACACCACCACGCCGAAAAAACCTAACTCGGCACTGCGTAAAGTATGCCGTGTGCGTCTGACCAACGGTTTCGAGGTTTCCTCGTACATCGGCGGTGAAGGCCACAACCTGCAAGAGCACAGCGTCGTCCTGATTCGTGGCGGCCGTGTAAAAGACTTGCCAGGTGTTCGTTACCACACCGTTCGCGGCTCTCTGGATACCTCCGGCGTCAAAGGCCGTAACCAGGGTCGTTCGAAGTACGGTACCAAGCGTCCGAAGTAATCGGCCGTTTGCGGTAATTTGCAGTCAATCATTTTTATTGAGTCGATAAGAGTAAGGTCGGGCGCGCACCGCAAGGTCGAGTCCCGGGCTAACCTGAAGACCGTTTGAGGGCTTATCAATGCCAAGACGTCGTGTAGCAGCCAAGCGTGAGATTCTGGACGATCCGAAATACGGAAGCCAGATCCTCGCCAAGTTCATGAACCACGTGATGGAAAGCGGCAAGAAGGCCGTAGCCGAGCGCATCGTTTACGGTGCCCTGGATACCGTCAAAGCACGCAAGAACAGCGATCCCCTGGAGATCTTCGAGAAAGCTCTCGACGCCATCGCTCCGCTGGTCGAAGTAAAGTCCCGCCGTGTCGGCGGTGCCACTTACCAGGTTCCGGTCGAAGTTCGTCCATCGCGTCGTAACGCTCTGGCAATGCGCTGGCTCGTAGACTACGCCCGCAAGCGTGGCGAGAAGTCCATGGCCCTGCGCCTGGCCGGCGAACTGCTGGATGCCGCTGAAGGCAAAGGTGCTGCAGTCAAGAAGCGTGAAGACGTGCACCGTATGGCTGAAGCCAACAAAGCATTCTCGCACTACCGCTTCTAATTCAAGCATCAATCATTTTGCGAGGGCTTTATGGCTCGTACTACAGCAATCAACCGCTACCGTAACATTGGTATTTGCGCGCACGTTGACGCGGGCAAGACTACCACTACCGAGCGGATCCTGTTCTACACAGGCCTGAGCCACAAGATGGGCGAGGTGCATGACGGCGCCGCGACCACCGACTGGATGGTGCAGGAGCAGGAGCGGGGTATTACCATTACCTCCGCTGCCGTTACCACCTTCTGGAAAGGTTCTACCGGTCAGTACGACAACTACCGCGTAAACGTCATCGATACCCCTGGCCACGTTGACTTCACCATTGAAGTTGAGCGTTCGCTGCGTGTACTCGACGGCGCGGTCGTTGTGTTCTGCGGTACCTCCGGCGTTGAGCCGCAGTCCGAAACCGTATGGCGTCAAGCCAACAAATACGGCGTTCCACGTGTTGTCTACGTGAACAAGATGGACCGTGCCGGCGCTGACTTCCTGCGCGTTATCGGCCAGATCAAGAACCGCCTGGGTCACACCCCGGTTCCGATCCAGCTGGCAATCGGTTCCGAAGACAACTTCCAGGGTCAGATCGATCTGATCAAGATGAAAGCTGTCTACTGGAACGACGACGACAAGGGTACTTCGCCGCGCGAGGAAGAAATTCCTGCCGACATGCTTGAGTTGGCTCAAGAGTGGCGCTCCAACATGGTTGAAGCGGCTGCCGAGTCCAGCGAAGAGCTGATGAACAAGTACCTGGAAGGCGAAGAGCTGACCATCGACGAAATCAAGGCAGGCCTGCGTGCGCGCACCCTCGCCAGCGAAATCGTCCCGGCTGTCTGCGGTTCGTCGTTCAAGAACAAGGGTGTTCCCCTGGTTCTCGACGCCGTCATCGACTTTCTGCCTGCTCCTACCGAAATTCCTGCGATCAAGGGTATCAACCCGGATGACAAGGAACTCGACAAGGAAGACCCGGCAGTTCGTCACGTGGAGCGTCACGCTTCCGATGACGAGCCGTTCTCGGCTCTGGCGTTCAAGATTGCCACCGACCCGTTCGTTGGTACTCTGACTTTCGTGCGCGTCTACTCGGGCTTCCTGAGCTCGGGCGACTCCGTGATCAACTCGGTCAAGGGCAAGAAAGAGCGCGTCGGCCGTATGGTGCAGATGCACGCCAACCAGCGTGAAGAGATCAAGGAAGTACGCGCTGGCGACATCGCTGCTCTGATCGGCATGAAGGACGTCACCACTGGTGACACCCTGTGCAACGCCGACCAGCCGGTCATCCTCGAGCGTATGGACTTCCCGGAGCCTGTGATTTCGGTTGCTGTCGAGCCGAAGACCAAGCAGGACCAGGAAAAGATGGGTATCGCACTGGGCAAACTGGCTCAGGAAGACCCGTCGTTCCGCGTCAAGACCGATGAAGAAACCGGTCAGACCATCATCTCCGGTATGGGTGAGCTGCACCTGGACATCCTCGTTGACCGCATGAAGCGCGAGTTCAACGTCGAGGCCAACATCGGCAAGCCGCAGGTTTCGTACCGCGAGAAGATCACCAAGTCCAACGTCGAGATCGAAGGCAAGTTCGTTCGTCAGTCGGGTGGTCGTGGTCAGTTCGGTCACTGCTGGATCCGCTTCGCGGAGCCGGACGTGGACGAAAAAGGCAACATCACCGAAGGTCTGGTGTTCACCAACGAAGTCGTTGGTGGTGTGATTCCTAAGGAATTCATCGCCCCGATCCAGAAGGGTATCGAAGAGCAGATGAAGAACGGCGTCGTCGCCGGCTATCCTCTGATCGGCCTGAAGGCCACGGTATTCGACGGTTCGTACCATGACGTCGACTCCAACGAGATGGCGTTCAAGATCGCTGCTTCGATGGCAACCAAGCAACTGGCCCAGAAGGGCGGTGGCGTGGTTCTCGAGCCGATCATGAAGGTCGAAGTTGTAACCCCTGAAGACTACATGGGTGACGTGATGGGTGACCTGAACCGTCGTCGTGGTCTGATCCAGGGTATGGATGATTCGGTCTCCGGCAAGGTTGTCCGTGCTGAAGTTCCGCTCGGGGAAATGTTCGGTTACGCGACCGACGTTCGTTCCATGTCTCAGGGTCGCGCGAGCTACTCCATGGAATTCTCCAAATACGCCGAAGCTCCGTCGAACATCGTCGAAGCTCTCGTTAAAAAACAAGGCTGATTCAGCCCCTTTAGGCTAGGAGTTCACTGTCGTGGCTAAAGAAAAATTTGATCGTTCCCTTCCGCACGTAAACGTTGGCACCATCGGCCACGTTGACCACGGTAAGACCACTCTGACCGCTGCTCTGACTCGCGTCTGCTCCGAAGTATTCGGTTCGGCCGTCGTCGACTTCGACAAGATCGACAGCGCCCCAGAAGAAAAAGCTCGCGGTATCACCATCAACACCGCGCACGTCGAGTACAACTCGAAGATCCGTCACTACGCTCACGTCGACTGCCCAGGTCACGCTGACTACGTGAAGAACATGATCACCGGTGCTGCGCAGATGGACGGCGCGATCCTGGTTTGTTCGGCCGCTGATGGTCCGATGCCACAGACCCGTGAGCACATCCTGCTGTCCCGCCAGGTAGGCGTTCCGTACATCGTGGTCTTCCTGAACAAGGCTGACCTGGTAGACGACGCTGAGCTGCTGGAACTGGTCGAGATGGAAGTTCGCGACCTGCTGTCCACCTATGACTTCCCAGGCGACGACACCCCGATCATCATCGGTTCGGCTCGTATGGCGCTGGAAGGCAAAGACGACAACGAAATGGGCACCACCGCTGTCAAGAAGCTGGTTGAGACTCTGGACAGCTACATCCCGGAGCCTGAGCGTGCTATCGACAAGCCGTTCCTGATGCCGATCGAAGACGTGTTCTCGATCTCGGGTCGTGGTACCGTTGTTACCGGCCGTATCGAGCGTGGCATCGTCCGCGTTCAGGACTCGCTGGAGATCGTTGGTCTGCGTGACACCACCACCACCACCTGCACCGGTGTTGAGATGTTCCGCAAGCTGCTCGACGAAGGTCGTGCTGGCGAGAACTGCGGCGTTCTGCTGCGTGGTACCAAGCGTGACGACGTTGAGCGTGGCCAGGTTCTGGTCAAGCCAGGTTCGGTCAAGCCGCACACCAAGTTCACCGCAGAAGTCTACGTTCTGTCGAAGGAAGAAGGCGGTCGTCACACTCCGTTCTTCAAAGGCTACCGTCCTCAGTTCTACTTCCGTACTACTGACGTGACTGGTAACTGCCAGCTGCCAGAAGGCGTTGAAATGGTAATGCCAGGTGACAACATCCAGATGGAAGTCACCCTGATCAAGACCATCGCAATGGAAGACGGCCTGCGTTTCGCCATCCGTGAAGGCGGTCGTACCGTCGGCGCCGGCGTCGTAGCCAAAATCATCGAGTAAATCTCGATAGGTTGAAGAAGCCCCCGCTCAGCAGGGGCTTTTTTATTGGGTTGACACCCAATATGGGCGTCTATAGAATCACGCCTCCTTTTAACGGGCGTAGTGCGCCCGGTGGGAATAGCAGCCTGGAGTCTGAAATCCAATGCAAAATCAGCAAATCCGTATCAGGTTGAAGGCTTTTGACCATCGCCTGATCGACCAATCCACCCAGGAAATCGTGGAAACCGCGAAACGTACTGGTGCTCAAGTGCGTGGTCCAATTCCACTGCCTACCCGTAAAGAGCGGTTCACCGTTCTGGTCTCCCCGCACGTCAACAAAGACGCGCGTGACCAGTACGAGATCCGTACTCATAAGCGCGTTCTGGACATCGTCCAGCCAACGGATAAAACCGTTGATGCGCTGATGAAGCTTGATCTGGCGGCCGGTGTGGAAGTGCAGATCAGCCTCGGCTAAGACAGGGTCTTAGTCGTGTAACGCTCTGAAATGGGCGGCCATAGCGGGTGAAAGCCCCGTACACTCATGAGGTTTACAACATGACTATTGGTGTAGTCGGTCGTAAATGCGGTATGACCCGTATTTTCACCGAAGAAGGTGTCTCCATTCCGGTCACGGTCATTGAGATCGAGCCGAATCGCGTCACCCAGTTCAAAACCGAAGAAACTGATGGCTATCGTGCAGTGCAAGTCACTGTCGGCGAGCGTCGTGCTTCGCGTGTGACTGCTGCTCAGGCAGGTCACTTCGCAAAGGCGAACGTTGCAGCTGGTCGCGGGGTCTGGGAATTCCGTCTTGAAGAAGGCGACTACCAGGCTGGCGACTCGATCAACGCCGAGCTCTTCGCTGCTGGTCAACTGGTAGATGTTACCGGTCAGTCCAAAGGTAAAGGCTTCGCCGGTACCATCAAGCGCTGGAACTTCCGTGGTCAAGATAACACCCACGGTAACTCCGTTTCCCACCGCGTCCCGGGCTCTATCGGCCAGTGCCAGACTCCTGGTCGTGTATTCAAGGGCAAGAAAATGTCCGGTCACATGGGCGCCGAGCGCGTGACCGTTCAGTCCCTGGAAGTAGTGCGCGTCGACGCTGAACGCAATCTGTTGCTGGTCAAGGGTGCCGTTCCAGGCGCTACTGGCGGTGACGTGGTTGTGCGTCCGGCTGCCAAGGCTCGCGGTTAAGGGGAAGCTGACATGCAATTAAATGTAAATGACGCTCAAGCGATCGAAGTTTCCGAACTGATTTTCGGTGGCGAATTCAACGAGACGCTGGTTCACCAAGCAGTCGTGGCCTACATGGCCGGCGGCCGTCAGGGCACCAAGCAGCAAAAGACCCGTTCCGACGTATCCGGTGGCGGTAAGCGCCCATGGCGTCAGAAGGGTACTGGCCGCGCTCGTGCCGGTACCATCCGTAGCCCGATCTGGCGCGGCGGTGGCACCACTTTCGCAGCTCGTCCACAGGACCACTCGCAAAAGCTCAACAAGAAGATGTATCGCGCTGCACTGCGTTCCATCCTCGCTGAGCTGGCCCGTACCGACCGTCTGGTCGTGGTTCAGGACTTCGCTGTTGAAGCACCAAAGACCAAAGACCTGCTGAATAAGCTGAATGGCATGGGTCTGAGCGACGTGCTGATCGTTTCCGACGCCGTTGACCAGAACCTGTACCTGGCTGCTCGTAACCTGCCGCACGTCGACGTACGTGACGTTCAAGGTTCCGATCCGGTCAGTCTGATCGCCTATGACAAAGTGTTGATCACTGTGTCGGCCGTGAAGAAATTCGAGGAGCTGCTGGGATGAACCAGGAACGCGTATTTAAAGTCCTCCTTGGCCCGCATGTTTCCGAGAAGGCTACCGTTCTGGCTGAGAAGAAAGGCCAGTTCGTATTCAAGGTTGCTACCGACGCAACCAAGCTGGAAATCAAGAAAGCTGTCGAGAGCCTGTTCGGCGTACAAGTCGAAAACGTGTCGACTGTCAACGTTCTGGGTAAAACCAAGCGTACCGCACGTGGTCTGGGCAAGCGTAATGACTGGAAGAAGGCGATCGTCTCCCTTCAGCCAGGCCAAGATCTCGATTTCAGCAGCAGTGCTGAGTAAGGAAGGGGTGCATCATGGCAATCGTTAAATGCAAACCGACTTCCCCTGGCCGCCGTTTCGTGGTCAAGGTGGTCAACCAGGAGCTGCATAAAGGCGCTCCTCACGCACCGCTGCTCGAGAAAAAATCGAAGTCTGGTGGTCGTAACAACAATGGCCGCATCACTACTCGTCACGTAGGTGGTGGTCACAAGCAGCATTACCGTATGGTCGACTTCCGTCGCAACGACAAGGACGGCATCGCCGCCACTGTCGAGCGTATCGAATACGACCCTAACCGTACTGCTCACATCGCCCTGCTTTGCTACGCAGACGGTGAGCGTCGCTACATCATCGCGCCTAAAGGCGTGAGTGCTGGCGACCAGCTGATCGCAGGCGCTCTGGCTCCAATCAAGCCAGGCAACTCCCTGCAGCTGCGTAACATCCCAGTAGGTAGCACCATTCACGGCATCGAACTGAAGCCGGGTAAAGGTGCTCAGATCGCTCGTTCCGCTGGTGCTTCGGCTCAGCTGATCGCTCGTGAAGGCGTCTACGTGACCCTGCGTCTGCGCTCCGGCGAGATGCGTAAAGTACTGGCCGAGTGCCGTGCGACCCTGGGCGAAGTCTCGAACTCCGAGCACAGCCTGCGTTCGCTGGGTAAAGCTGGTGCCAAGCGCTGGCGTGGCGTTCGCCCAACCGTTCGTGGTGTTGCCATGAACCCGGTTGACCACCCACATGGTGGTGGTGAAGGTCGTACCTCCGGTGGTCGTCATCCGGTATCGCCATGGGGCTTCCCGACCAAGGGTGCGAAGACTCGTGGTAATAAGCGTACCGACAAAATGATCGTCCGTCGTCGCAAGTAAATAGAGGGATACGACAGTGCCACGTTCTCTGAAAAAAGGTCCTTTTATCGATCTTCACCTACTGAAGAAGATCGAAGTGGCGACGGAGAAGAACGATCGCAAGCCAGTGAAAACCTGGTCGCGCCGTTCGATGATCCTGCCACAAATGGTCGGTCTGACCATCGCGGTACACAACGGTCGTCAACATGTCCCAGTTCTCGTGAACGAAGACATGGTCGGCCACAAACTGGGCGAGTTTGCCGGTACCCGCACTTATCGTGGGCACGTGGCTGACAAGAAAGCCAAGCGTTAAGGGGTTAGGAAATGGAAGTAGCCGCTAAGTTGTCGGGCGCTCGAATCTCCGCCCAGAAAGCCCGCTTGGTCGCCGACCAGATCCGCGGGAAGAAGGTGGGCGAAGCGCTCAACCTGTTGGCCTTCAGCAGCAAAAAAGCTGCTGAAATCATGAAGAAAGTCCTCGAGTCGGCCGTTGCCAACGCCGAACATAACGAAGGCGCAGACGTTGATGACCTGAAGGTCTCCACCGTTTTCGTCAACGAAGGGCGTTCGCTGAAGCGCATCATGCCGCGTGCCAAAGGCCGCGCTGATCGCATCGTCAAGCGGTCTTGCCATATCACTGTCAAGGTTGCGGACAAGTAACGGAGTCGATCAGATGGGTCAGAAAGTACATCCCACTGGCATTCGCCTGGGAATCGTCAAGGAGCACACCTCCGTCTGGTACGCAGACGGTGCTACTTACGCAGATTACCTGTTGAAGGATCTGAAAACACGTGAGTACCTCCAAGACAAACTAAAAAGCGCGTCCGTAAGCCGTATCGATATCCATCGTCCGGCTCAGACTGCACGCATCACCATCCACACCGCTCGTCCAGGTATCGTTATCGGGAAGAAAGGTGAAGATGTTGAGAAGCTGCGTCAGGACCTGACCAAGCAAATGGGTGTGCCTGTGCACATCAACATCGAAGAGATCCGCAAGCCGGAACTCGACGGTATGCTGGTTGCGCAGAGCGTAGCTCAGCAGCTGGAACGCCGCGTAATGTTCCGTCGCGCCATGAAGCGCGCCGTGCAGAACGCCATGCGTATTGGTGCCAAGGGCATCAAGATCCAGGTGAGCGGTCGTCTCGGCGGTGCTGAGATCGCACGTACTGAATGGTATCGCGAAGGTCGTGTGCCACTGCACACCCTGCGTGCCGATATCGACTATGCCACCTACGAAGCTCACACCACCTACGGTGTGATCGGTGTCAAGGTTTGGATCTTCAAAGGCGAAGTTATTGGTGGTCGCCAAGAAGAACTGAAACCACAAGCACCAGCGCCTCGTAAAAAAGCTGCTAAGTAAGGGGTACGCCAAATGTTGCAACCAAAGCGTACAAAATTCCGCAAGCAGATGACTGGCCACAACCGTGGTCTGGCACTGCGCGGTAGCAAGGTCAGCTTCGGCGAATTCGCCCTGAAGGCTGTTGCTCGCGGTCGTATCACCGCCCGTCAGATCGAGTCGGCACGTCGTGCTCTGACCCGTCACGTTAAACGTGGCGGCAAGATCTGGATCCGTGTATTCCCGGACAAGCCGGTTACCAAGAAGCCTCTCGAAGTGCGGATGGGTAAAGGTAAGGGTTCCGTGGAGTACTGGGTTGCCCAGATCCAGCCAGGCAAAGTCCTGTACGAGATCGAGGGTGTTTCTGAAGAGTTGGCTCGTGAGGCATTTGCCCTGGCTGCTGCGAAGCTGCCACTTGCCACCTCCTTTGTTAAGCGGACGGTGATGTGATGAAAGCGAATGAACTTCGTGAGAAATCAGCACAGCAACTGAACGAGCAACTGCTCGGCTTGCTGCGCGACCAGTTCAATCTGCGCATGCAGAAAGCAACTGGCCAGTTGGGGCAGTCGCACCTGCTCTCGCAAGTTAAGCGTGACATCGCTCGCGTGAAAACTGTGCTCAACCAGCAGGCAGGTAAGTGATCATGGCTGAAGCTGAAAAAACCGTCCGTACGCTGACTGGCCGTGTCGTCAGCGACAAAATGGACAAGACCATCACCGTTCTGATCGAGCGTCGCGTAAAGCACCCGATCTACGGTAAATACGTTAAGCGTTCGACTAAGCTGCACGCGCATGACGAGACCAACCAGTGCAAGATCGGCGACAAGGTTTCCATTCGCGAAACCCGTCCGCTGGCCAAGACCAAGTCCTGGGCGCTGGTTGAAGTCATCGAACGCGCTGTTGAAGTCTAAGGGCGAAGGGTCGGAGAAATTTTATGATTCAGACTCAATCCATGCTCGATGTGGCCGATAACAGCGGCGCTCGTCGCGTCATGTGCATCAAGGTTCTCGGCGGTTCGCACCGCCGTTACGCCGGCATCGGTGACATCATCAAAGTAACCGTCAAGGAAGCAATTCCGCGCGGCAAGGTCAAAAAAGGCCAGGTGATGACTGCTGTTGTCGTACGTACCCGTCACGGTGTACGTCGCGCTGACGGTTCCATCATTCGTTTCGACGGTAACGCTGCTGTTCTGCTGAACAACAAGCAAGAGCCGATCGGCACTCGCATCTTCGGGCCAGTGACCCGTGAACTTCGCAACGAGAAGTTCATGAAGATCGTCTCGCTCGCCCCTGAAGTGCTGTAAGGAGATCCGACATGCAAAAGATTCGTCGTGACGACGAGATCATCGTGATCGCCGGCAAAGACAAAGGTAAGCGCGGTAAGGTGCTGAAGGTACTCGCTGATGACCGTCTGGTCATCGGTGGTGTCAACCTGGTGAAGCGTCATACCAAGCCTAACCCGATGTCGGGCGTTCAGGGCGGTATCGTCGAGAAAGAAGCGCCACTGCACGCTTCCAACGTTGCCATTTTCAATGGTGAAACCAACAAGGCTGACCGCGTTGGCTTCAAAGTAGAAGACGGCAAGAAAATTCGTGTCTTCAAGTCGACCCAAAAAGCGGTTGATGCTTGAACACTGCTAGGTAGAAGACCATGGCACGACTGAAAGAGATTTACCGGAACGAAATCGCTCCAAAGCTTAAGGAAGAACTTAAGCTTTCGAACGTGATGGAAGTCCCGCGCGTTACCAAAATCACCCTGAACATGGGTCTGGGTGAAGCAATCGGCGACAAGAAGATCATCGAGCACGCAGTAGCTGACCTCGAGAAGATCACTGGTCAAAAGCCGGTTGTGACTTTCGCACGCAAATCCATCGCGGGCTTCAAAGTCCGTGAGGGTTGGCCGATTGGCGTCAAGGTTACCCTGCGCCGTGATCGTATGTACGAGTTCCTGGACCGCCTGCTGGCGATCTCCCTGCCTCGGGTCCGCGACTTCCGCGGCCTGAATGCCAAGTCCTTCGATGGTCGTGGCAACTACAGCATGGGCGTGAAAGAGCAGATCATCTTCCCGGAAATCGACTACGACAAGATCGATGCTCTGCGCGGTCTGGACATTACCCTGACCACCACTGCTCGTTCGGATGACGAAGGCCGCGCTCTGCTGCGTGCTTTCAAATTCCCGTTCCGCAACTGATTGGAGTAGGAAAATGGCCAAGAAGAGCATGAAAAACCGCGAGCTGAAGCGTCAGCTCACGGTTGCCAAGTACGCCAAGAAGCGTGCCGAGCTGAAAGCGACCATCGTCGACGTGAACGCCTCTCCTGAAGAGCGTTTCGCTGCCGTTGTCGCCCTGCAGAAGCAACCACGTGACGCGAGCCCGGCTCGCCTGCGTAACCGCTGCCGCCTGACCGGTCGTCCGCACGGCGTCTACCGCAAGTTCGGCCTCGGCCGTAACATGCTGCGTCAAGCAGCAATGCGTGGTGACGTACCAGGTCTGGTCAAGGCCAGCTGGTAAGCCCTGCAGGGCGGGGTACCGATGGAAGGGGATTGATCTTCCGACCATCGGTGTCCTCGCACAGAAACAAGCCCCCTCGTGGGGCTTGTTTCGTTTCTGCTATGTGTCTAGAATGACCGGCTCACCTGAGCCCGGGTTTTTTGACCTGCCTGCTTAGGTGGTTGTTATAGCCGAGAGGCTAATATTTCTTGTATCAGGAGCATCTAGCCCATGAGTATGCAGGACCCGTTAGCGGACATGCTAACTCGCATCCGTAATGCCCAGATGGCTGAAAAGTCCGTCGTAAGCATGCCTTCTTCGACTCTGAAGGTTGCGGTAGCAAAAGTTCTCAAAGACGAAGGCTACATCGCCGGCTATCAAGTCAGCGCTGAGGTCAAACCGTCCCTGTCGATCGAACTGAAGTACTTCGAAGGCCGTCCGGTCATCGAGGAACTGAAGCGCACCAGCCGTCCAGGCCTGCGCCAGTACAAGTCCGTCTCGGACCTGCCGAAAGTACGTGGCGGTCTGGGCGTGTCTATTGTCACCACCAGCAAAGGTGTGATGACTGATCGCGCTGCGCGCGCTGCCGGTGTCGGTGGCGAAGTTCTGTGCACAGTGTTCTAAGGGGGGATAGGCATGTCTCGCGTCGCTAAGAACCCCGTAAAGCTGCCGTCTGGCGTCGAAGTAAAATTCGCCGGTCAACAGCTTTCGGTGAAGGGTGCCAAGGGCACTCTCGAACTGAACGTTCACAATTCTGTTGAAGTTACCGAAGAGTCTGGCGAGCTGCGCTTCGTTGCTCGCAATGGTGACCAGCAAGCTCGTGCCATGGCCGGTACTACCCGTGCCCTGGTAAACAACATGGTCCAAGGCGTAAGCCAAGGCTTCGAGCGCAAGCTCCAGCTGGTCGGTGTTGGTTACAAGGCGCAAGCCAAGGGCACCGTGCTGAACCTGGCTCTCGGCTTCTCGCATCCTGTGGACTACGAACTGCCAGCCGGTATCACCGCTGAGACCCCAAGCCAGACCGATATCCTGATCAAGGGTATCGATAAGCAACTGGTTGGTCAGGTGGCCGCTGAAATCCGCGATTTCCGTCCACCAGAGCCGTACAAGGGCAAGGGTGTGCGTTACGCGGACGAAGTAGTCCGTCGTAAAGAAGCCAAGAAGAAGTAGGGCCTAGCAAATGACCGACAAAAAAGTTACTCGACTGCGTCGCGCTCGCAAAGCACGCCTGAAAATGCACGAACTCGAAGTCGTGCGTCTCTGCGTGTTCCGCTCTTCGCAGCACATCTACGCCCAGGTCATTTCGGCCGACGGCAGCAAGGTTCTGGCAAGTGCCTCGACCTTGGACAAAGAACTGCGTGATGGTGCCACCGGCAACATCGACGCGGCCACTAAGGTTGGCAAGCTGGTAGCTGAGCGCGCGAAAGCCGCTGGCGTTTCTCAAGTTGCTTTCGACCGTTCTGGCTTCAAGTACCACGGCCGCGTCAAGGCGCTGGCTGATGCTGCTCGTGAAGGCGGGCTGGAGTTCTAAGTTATGGCAAATAACGACCAAAAGCGCGACGAAGGCTACATTGAGAAGCTGGTTCAAGTTAACCGCGTTGCAAAAACCGTAAAAGGCGGCCGTATCTTCACCTTCACCGCGTTGACCGTGGTTGGTGATGGCAAGGGCCGCGTCGGCTTCGGCCGTGGCAAGTCGCGCGAAGTACCTGCCGCGATCCAGAAAGCCATGGAAGCTGCTCGTCGCAACATGATCCAGGTTGACCTGAAGGGCACCACCCTGCAGTACGCCACCAAGGCTGCCCACGGCGCCTCGAAGGTTTACATGCAGCCTGCCTCCGACGGTACCGGTATCATTGCCGGTGGCGCAATGCGTGCTGTCCTGGAAGTTGCTGGCGTTCAGAACGTCCTGGCCAAGTGCTACGGTTCGACCAACCCAGTGAACGTGGTTCATGCCACCTTCAAGGGTCTGAAGGCCATGCAGTCTCCTGAATCCATTGCTGCCAAGCGCGGCAAGAGCGTTGAGGAGATCATCTGATCATGGCTACCGTTAAAGTAACGCTGATCAAAAGCACCGCCGGCCGTCTGCCTAACCACATCCTGTGTGTGAAGGGCCTGGGTCTGCGTCGCATCGGTCACACTGTAGAAGTCCTGGATACTCCCGAGAACCGCGGGATGATCAACAAGGCCTACTACATGCTGCGCGTCGAGGGTTAATCGATGAAACTCAATGATCTGAGTCCAGCGCCGGGTTCCCGTCGCGAGAAGCATCGTCCGGGTCGTGGTATCGGTAGCGGTTTGGGCAAGACCGGTGGCCGCGGCCACAAAGGTCAGACCTCCCGTTCCGGTGGCACCATTGCTCCGGGCTTCGAAGGCGGTCAACAGCCGCTGCACCGTCGTCTGCCGAAATTCGGCTTCGTTTCCCTGAAAGCCATGGACCGCGCAGAAGTGCGTCTGTCCGAGCTGGCCAAAGTGGAAGGCGACGTAGTCACCGTGCAATCCCTGAAGGATGCCAACGTGATTAACCAAAACGTACAGCGTGTGAAAATCATGCTGTCCGGCGAAGTTACTCGCGCGGTCACCATCAAGGGTATCGCAGCCACCAAAGGTGCGCGTGCGGCTATTGAAGCAGCTGGCGGCAAATTCGAGGAATAAATGGCTAAGCAAGGTGCTCTCTCTTCGCTCGGCAAGGGCGGGATGTCTGAACTCTGGGCTCGTCTGCGTTTTCTGTTCCTGGCGATCATCGTCTATCGGATAGGCGCGCATATCCCAGTTCCAGGCATCAACCCGGACCGGCTGGCGGAACTGTTCCGGCAGAATGAGGGGACCATTCTTAGCTTGTTCAACATGTTTTCCGGCGGTGCGCTGGAGCGCATGAGCATCTTTGCACTGGGGATCATGCCGTACATTTCGGCATCGATCATCATGCAGCTCATGACCGCTGTCAGCCCACAGCTGGAGCAGTTGAAGAAGGAAGGTGAAGCTGGCCGTCGCAAGATCAGCCAGTACACCCGCTACGGCACCGTTATCCTGGCGCTGGTCCAAGCCATTGGCATGTCCATTGGTCTGGCCGGTCAGGGCGTGGCGTTTTCTGCAGACCTTGGCTTCCATTTCGTCGCTGTCACCACGTTCGTGGCGGGTGCGATGTTCATGATGTGGCTGGGCGAGCAGATCACCGAGCGCGGTGTGGGCAACGGTATCTCGATGTTGATTTTCGCAGGTATCGTAGCCGGTCTTCCGAGAGCAATCGGGCAGTCTTTCGAGTCTGCACGCACGGGCGATATCAACATTTTCGCCTTGGTCGCTATCGGGCTGCTGGCAGTAGCGATTATCGGTTTCGTGGTGTTCATCGAGCGTGGTCAGCGGCGTATCGCCGTTCACTATGCGAAGCGTCAGCAGGGCCGCAAGGTCTTTGCTGCGCAGACGAGCCACTTGCCGCTTAAAGTGAACATGGCGGGGGTTATCCCGGCCATTTTCGCGAGCAGCATTCTGCTGTTCCCGGCTTCGCTGGGTGCCTGGTTCGGTCAGTCCGAAGGTATGGGCTGGTTGCAGGACATCTCGCAGTCGATCGCTCCTGGTCAGCCGTTGAACATTCTGCTGTTTAGTGCAGGGATCATTTTCTTCTGCTTCTTCTATACGGCGTTGATGTTCAATCCGAAAGACGTAGCGGAAAACCTGAAGAAGTCCGGTGCCTTTATTCCGGGTATCCGTCCTGGTGAGCAGTCGGCGCGCTACATTGATGGCGTTCTGACCCGTTTGACCATGTTCGGTGCTCTATACATGACGGCCGTGTGCCTGCTGCCCCAGTTCCTGGTGGTGGCTGCAAACGTTCCGTTCTACCTTGGCGGGACCTCGTTGCTGATCGTGGTAGTGGTTGTGATGGACTTCATGTCCCAAGTACAATCGCACCTCGTTTCACACCAGTACGAATCCCTGATGAAGAAAGCCAACCTGAAAGGCTATGGCGGCAGCGGTCTGCTGCGCTGATTGGCCCCTAAGGTTCGAGGAGTTGGTGATGAAAGTTCGTGCATCGGTGAAAAAGCTGTGCCGTAACTGCAAGATTATTCGCCGCGAAGGCGTCGTGCGAGTGATCTGCAGCGCGGAACCGCGTCACAAGCAGCGCCAAGGCTGAGTGTGATTTGCGCTTCAAACCCAGCAGCTAGTGTGCTGCTGGGTTGATTATTTGTTTCTACAGCGATATTATCTCGCGCCCTATTTCTTGGCTTCCGGGGCGTAGGTAGCTGTCAATTGGAGTCCCACTGAATGGCCCGTATTGCAGGCGTTAACATTCCAGATAACAAGCATACTGTTATCTCGCTGACCTACATCTACGGTGTTGGTCGCACAACTGCACAGAAGATCTGTGCAGACGCTGGTGTCAACCCAGCCGCTAAGATCAAGGATCTGAGCGACGAGCAGATTGAACAGCTGCGTGGCGAAGTCGCGAAGTTCACCACTGAAGGTGACCTGCGTCGTGACGTCAACATGAAAATCAAGCGTTTGATGGACCTGGGCTGCTACCGCGGTCTGCGCCATCGTCGGGGTCTTCCGGTTCGCGGTCAGCGCACCAAGACCAATGCCCGTACCCGTAAAGGTCCGCGCAAGCCGATCCGCAAGTAATCGCACCAGCGAATCGACAGGAATATAGACATGGCAAAACCTGCTGCTCGTCCTCGTAAGAAAGTCAAAAAGACAGTGGTTGATGGCATCGCCCACATCCATGCGTCTTTTAACAACACCATCGTGACCATCACCGACCGTCAGGGCAACGCGTTGTCCTGGGCTACCTCCGGTGGTTCGGGTTTCCGTGGTTCGCGCAAGTCCACCCCGTTCGCAGCTCAGATCGCTGCCGAGCGTGCTGGTCAAGCTGCGCTGGAATACGGTCTGAAGAACCTCGACGTAAACGTCAAGGGTCCAGGTCCAGGTCGTGAGTCGGCTGTTCGTGCTTTGAACGGCTGTGGCTATAAGATCGCCAGCATCACCGACGTGACGCCAATCCCGCATAACGGGTGCCGTCCGCCGAAGAAGCGCCGCGTGTAATCAGGAGACAGATAAATGGCACGTTACATTGGTCCAAAATGCAAACTGTCTCGTCGTGAAGGCACCGATCTGTTCCTGAAGAGCGGCGTACGCGCTCTGGAATCGAAGTGCAACATCGAAGCAGCCCCAGGTATCCACGGCCAGCGCCGTGGCCGTCAGTCCGACTACGGTACCCAGCTGCGCGAGAAACAGAAAGTTCGTCGTATCTACGGTGTACTGGAGCGTCAGTTCAGCGGTTACTACAAGGCAGCAGCCTCCAAGAAGGGCGCTACCGGTGAGAACCTCCTGCAACTGCTCGAGTGCCGTCTGGATAACGTCGTCTACCGTATGGGCTTCGGTTCGACTCGCGCCGAATCCCGTCAGCTGGTTTCGCACAAAGCGATCAGCATCAACGGTAAGACTGTAAACATTCCATCCTACCAAGTTCGTCCGGGTGACGTGGTCGCGGTTCGCGAGAAGTCGTCGAACCAGCTGCGCATTGTTCAAGCCCTTGAACTGTGCGCCCAGCGTGGCCGAGTTGAGTGGGTTGACGTGGATGCTGCCAAGAAGTCGGGCGTTTTCAAGAACGTTCCTGCTCGCAGCGACCTGTCTGCCGACATCAACGAAAACCTGATTGTCGAGCTCTACTCCAAGTAAGGGCTAGAAAATAGGTGCATCCATGCAGATTTCGGTAAATGAGTTCCTGACACCCCGCCACATTGATGTGCAGGTTGTCAGTCCGACCCGCGCCAAGATCACGCTCGAGCCTCTCGAGCGTGGCTTCGGCCACACCCTGGGCAACGCGCTGCGCCGCATCCTGTTGTCCTCCATGCCTGGCTGTGCAGTAGTCGAGGCCGAGATCGATGGCGTACTCCATGAGTACTCCGCGATCGAAGGTGTACAGGAAGATGTAATTGAAATCCTGTTGAACCTTAAAGGTCTGGCAATCAAGCTGCACGGTCGTGACGAAGTTACGCTGACCTTGTCGAAAAAGGGTTCGGGGGTGGTTACCGCTGCCGATATTCAGCTGGATCATGATGTCGAGATCGTCAACCCCGATCACGTAATCGCTAACCTGGCGTCGAATGGCGCCTTGAACATGAAGCTCACCGTAGCTCGTGGTCGTGGTTATGAGCCGGCAGACTCGCGTCAGACCGACGAAGACGAAAGCCGCAGCATCGGTCGTTTGCAGCTGGATGCTTCGTTCAGCCCGGTACGTCGTATCGCTTACGTGGTGGAAAACGCCCGTGTCGAACAACGTACCAACCTGGACAAGCTGGTCATCGATCTGGAGACCAACGGCACCCTGGATCCTGAAGAGGCTATCCGTCGTGCTGCTACCATCCTGCAACAGCAGCTTGCTGCGTTCGTCGACCTGAAAGGCGACAGCGAGCCAGTAGTTGTCGAGCAGGAAGACGAGATCGACCCGATCCTGCTGCGCCCGGTTGACGATCTGGAACTGACCGTACGTTCGGCCAACTGCCTCAAGGCGGAGAACATCTACTACATCGGCGACCTGATTCAGCGTACCGAAGTAGAGCTGTTGAAAACTCCGAACCTGGGCAAGAAGTCCCTGACTGAAATCAAGGACGTCCTGGCTTCGCGTGGTCTGTCCCTCGGCATGCGCCTCGACAACTGGCCGCCTGCAAGTCTTAAGAAGGACGACAAGGCGACTGCCTGATCGTCGTAATCACCGAACGAACTGTTTGGTAAGGAATGAATCATGCGTCATCGTAAAAGTGGACGTCACCTGAGCCGTACCAGCTCTCACCGCAAGGCCATGTTCCAGAACATGGCGGTGTCGCTGTTCGAGCACGAGCTGATCAAGACTACCCTGCCGAAAGCCAAGGAACTGCGCCGCGTTGCCGAGCCGCTGATCACCCTGGCCAAGGAAGACAGCGTTGCCAACCGTCGTCTGGCCTTCGACCGTACTCGTTCGAAAGCTATCGTTGGCAAACTGTTCAACGATCTGGGCAAGCGCTACGCCACCCGTCAGGGCGGCTACCTGCGCATCCTGAAGTGCGGTTTCCGCGCTGGCGACAACGCTCCTATGGCGTATGTCGAGCTGGTTGATCGTCCAGTCGGCGGTGCTGTAGAAGCCGCTGAGTAAGACGTTTAGTCTGCTACAGAGAACCGGGCCTTGAGCCCGGTTTTTTGTGTCTATACGCATTGAGATTATCTATTGATCTCACTAATGTAATGAATTTGTTTCACACGCCTCCGTACTGGATACTCCTTCTCAAGCCGCCGAGCCGGCACTACATCCAGAGAAGGAAAGCCCATGAGCAAGATACTCACCACCGCCAGCGGCGCCCCGGTTGCCGACAACCAGAACTCCCGCTCCGCAGGCCCGCGTGGCCCCTTGCTGCTGGATGATTTCCATCTGATCGAAAAACTCGCGCACTTCAACCGCGAGAACATCCCTGAGCGCCGCGTGCACGCCAAGGGCTCGGGCGCCTACGGCACGTTCACCGTCACTCGCGACATCACCGATTACACCTGTGCCAAGCTGTTCGAACAGGTCGGCAAGCGAACCGAGACCTTTCTGCGCTTTTCAACTGTTGGAGGCGAGCGTGGTTCGGCAGATACCGAACGGGATCCCCGCGGTTTCGCCCTGAAGTTCTACACCGAGGAAGGCAACTGGGACATTGTGGGCAACAACACGCCGGTGTTCTTCATCCGTGACCCCCTCAAGTTCCCTGACTTCATCCACACCCAAAAGCGTTTGCCGCAGAGCAACCTCAAAAGTGCCCAGATGATGTGGGACTTCTGGTCGCATTCGCCTGAGTCGCTGCACCAGGTCACGATTCTCTTCTCCGACCGGGGTATTCCGGACGGCTACCGGCACATGCACGGTTTCGGCAGCCACACCTACAGCCTCATCAACGCCCAGGGCCAGCGCACGTGGGTGAAGTGGCACTTCAAGACCCGCCAGGGCATCAAGAACCTGACTCCGGCCGATGCCGCCCGTTTGGCCGGCACGGATCCGGACTACGCCCAGCGCGACCTGTTCGGCGCGATCGAGCGTGGGGACTTCCCCAAATGGGCGGTGTGCATCCAGGTCATGAGCGAGGAGCAAGCCGCCATGCGCGCCGAGAACCCGTTCGACGTGACCAAGACCTGGTCGCAGAAGGAGTTTCCCCTGATCGAGATCGGCGAGCTGGAACTCAACCGCAATCCGCTCAATTACTTCGCGGAGGTGGAGCAGGCGACCTTCGGCCCTAGCAACATGGTCCCGGGTGTGGGCCTGTCCCCTGACCGGATGCTGCAAGGCCGTGTGTTTGCCTACGCTGACGCTCACCGCTACAGGGTCGGGACCAATCACCAGCAGCTGGCGGTGAACGCGCCACGCAGCCCGGTCAACTCCTACCAGCGTGATGGCGCCATGGCGTTTGGTAACAACGGCGGTGCCGCCCCGAACTATGAGCCCAACAGCTACAGTGATGCGCCCAAGCAGTCGCCACGCCATGCCGAGCCAGCCTTGGCGCTGAGCGGCGCCGCCGGCAGGCATGACCATCGCGAGGATGGCGATTACTACAGTCAGGCCGGTGCGTTGTTCCGGCTGATGAGTGCCGAGCAAAAGGCACTGTTGATCAGCAACATCGCTGGAACGATGGCAGGGGTCACCGAGGAGGTAGTAGAGCGTCAGTTGCGACACTTCATCCAAGTGGATCGCGCCTATGGAGAGGGGATTGCCCAGGCACTGGGATGGAAACTTGCCTAAGTCGAAGTGATAAGGAGAACCGCCCGCATCTGGGCGGTTTTTCAATGAATATCACTACCGTTTGCCGACTTTTTTCATAGTTTTTGCGTGTTTTTCAGTGACCTCGCAATAATCCTGGTTCAAACTATGGCTTTCACACAAGGAGAAACAGGGCAATGCAAGGTCACCCGGACGTAATCGACTACCTCAACTCGTTGCTCACGGGCGAACTGGCGGCACGCGATCAATATTTCATTCATTCACGGATGTACGAGGACTGGGGCTTCAGCAAGCTCTACGAGCGTATCAACCACGAGATGGAGGAAGAAGGTCAGCACGCCGATGCCCTGATGCGCCGCATCCTGATGCTCGAAGGCACGCCGCGCATGCGTCCTGACGATCTTGACGTCGGCACCACCGTGCCGGAGATGATCGCCTCCGACCTTCGCCTGGAGTACAAGGTGCGTGCCGCGCTGTGCAAAGGCATCGAGCTGTGCGAGCTGCACAATGACTACATCAGCCGCGACATCCTGCGCGCGCAGCTGGCCGACACCGAAGAAGATCACACCTACTGGCTGGAAAAGCAGCAGGGCCTGATCAAGTTGCTTGGCCTGGAGAATTACCTGCAATCGCAGATGTGATCACGCCTCGCGCTGTAGCATGAAAAAAGCCCCTGGCACTCACGTGTCAGGGGCTTTTTTCATATCCGGGGTGTCAAGCCCGGTCCCGCTCCAGCAGCGGCTTGAGGTAGTGCCCGGTGTGCGATTGCTTCATCTTCACCAGTTCCTCCGGCGTGCCGCAGGCAATGATCTGCCCGCCCTTCGAACCGCCCTCGGGCCCCAGGTCGACCAGCCAGTCGGCGGTCTTGATCACATCCAGGTTGTGCTCGATCACCACTACGGTGTTGCCGTGATCGCGCAGGCGGTGCAGCACGTCCAGCAATTGCTGGATGTCCGCGAAGTGCAGCCCGGTGGTCGGCTCGTCAAGGATATACAGGGTCTTGCCGGTATCGCGCTTGGACAACTCGCGCGACAGCTTCACCCGCTGCGCCTCACCGCCGGACAACGTGGTCGCTGACTGGCCCAGCTTGATGTACGAGAGCCCGACATCCATCAGCGTCTGCAGCTTGCGCGCAAGCGCCGGTACCGCATCGAAGAAGCCGCGGGCATCCTCGATGGTCATTTCCAGCACTTCATGGATGTTCTTGCCCTTGTACTTGATCTCCAGGGTCTCGCGGTTGTAACGCTTGCTCTTGCACACGTCGCAAGGCACGTAGATGTCCGGCAGGAAGTGCATTTCAACCTTGATCAGGCCGTCGCCCTGGCATGCTTCGCAGCGTCCACCCTTGACGTTGAAGGAGAAGCGCCCTGGGCCATAGCCGCGCGAACGCGATTCCGGCACGCCAGCAAACAGCTCGCGGATCGGCGTGAAGATACCGGTGTAGGTCGCCGGGTTGGAGCGCGGGGTGCGGCCAATCGGGCTCTGGTCGATATCGACCACCTTGTCCAGATGCTGCAAGCCGTCGACGCTGGCATGCGGCGCCGCTTCCAGCGTGGTGGCACCGTTGAGCGCGGTCGCCGCCAGCGGGAACAGGGTGTTGTTGATCAGGGTGGACTTGCCCGAGCCGGATACACCGGTCACGCAGGTCAGCAGCCCGATCGGCAGCTCCAGGTCGACGTTCTGCAGGTTGTTGCCGCGGGCGCCCTTGACCTTGAGCGAGAGCTTTTTGTTGCGCGGCGTGCGCTTGGCCGGCACCACGATTTTCTTGCGCCCGGAGAGGTACATCCCGGTCAGCGAGTCGGGGTGGTCCATGACCTCCTGCGGGGTGCCCTCGGCAACGATCTGCCCGCCATGCACACCGGCACCCGGACCGATGTCGACCACGTAGTCAGCCAGGCGGATGGCGTCCTCGTCGTGCTCGACGACAATCACCGTGTTGCCCAGGTCCCGCAGGTGATTGAGGGTGCCCAGCAAGCGGTCGTTGTCGCGCTGGTGCAGGCCAATGGAGGGTTCATCAAGGATGTACATCACGCCCACCAGGCCCGCGCCGATCTGGCTGGCCAGGCGGATGCGCTGGGCCTCGCCGCCAGACAGGGTGTCGGCGCTGCGGTCCAGGGTGAGATAGTCCAGGCCGACGTTGACCAGGAACTGCAGCCGCTCGCAGATTTCCTTGAGAATCTTGGAGGCGATCTCGCCACGCCGGCCCGTTAGGGTCAGGCCGCTGAAATAGCTGCTCGCATCGCCGATCGGCAGGCTGGTGACGGCCGGCAAGGTCTTTTCGCCTACCCATACATGCCGTGATTCACGGCGCAGGCGGGTGCCGCGGCAGTCAGGGCAGGGCTGGGTACCCAGGTACTTGGCCAGCTCTTCACGCACAGTGGCCGACTCGGTCTCACGGTAGCGGCGCTCAAGGTTGGGCACGATCCCCTCGAACGGGTGGGAGCGCTTGACGATGTCGCCCCGGTCATTGAGGTACTTGAAGTCGACGTTCTGCTTGCCGCTGCCTTGCAGCAGCAGCTTCTGCTGTTCGGCTGGCAGCTGGCCAAAAGGTTTCTCGAGGCTGAAGCCGAAATGCGCAGCCAGTGAGCCGAGCATCTGGAAGTAATAGACGTTGCGCCGGTCCCAGCCGCGGATCGCCCCCTCGGCCAGGGTCAGCTCGGCATTGACCAGGCGCTTGGTGTCGAAGAACTGCTTGACCCCCAGGCCGTCACAGGTGGGGCAGGCGCCAGCCGGGTTGTTGAAGGAGAACAGCTTGGGTTCGAGCTCGCTGATCGCATGGCCGCAGATCGGGCAGGCGAAGCGGGCGGAGAAGATCATCTCCTCGCCAGGCTCGTCGTCCATCGGCGCGATCAGGGCGATACCGTCGGCGAGCTTCAGAGCAGTCTCGAAGGATTCCGCCAGGCGCTGTTGCAGGTCGGCGCGCACCTTGAAGCGGTCGACCACCACATCGATGCTGTGTTTCTTCTGTTTGTCCAGCTTGGGCAATTCATCGAGTTCGTAAAGCTTGCCGTTGATGCGCGCGCGGACAAAGCCCTGGGCGCGCAACTCGTCGAATACCGCCAGGTGCTCGCCCTTGCGCTCGCGTACCACAGGGGCGAGCAGCATCAGTTTCTTGCCTTCGGGCTCGGCCAGTGCCAGGTCGACCATCTGGCTGACGGTCTGGGCTTCCAGCGGGATGTCGTGGTCCGGGCATCGCGGGGTACCGACGCGGGCATACAGCAGGCGCAGGTAGTCATAGATTTCGGTGATGGTGCCCACGGTCGAGCGCGGGTTGTGCGATGTCGATTTCTGCTCGATGGAAATGGCCGGTGACAGGCCCTCGATAGTGTCGACGTCAGGCTTTTCCATCATCGACAGGAACTGCCGGGCATAGGCCGACAGTGATTCCACGTAGCGGCGTTGACCTTCTGCGTACAGGGTGTCGAAGGCCAGTGAGGACTTGCCGGAACCCGACAGGCCGGTGATGACGATCAACTTGTCACGCGGCAGGGTCAGGTCGATGTTCTTCAGGTTGTGGGTACGTGCCCCACGAATCAGGATCTTGTCCACTGCGGCCTCGCTTGGCGGGCATAAACCAGGAAGTATACGGCGCGCTGCCATTACGCGGCAAAGCGTCGCGTATATGCCGTTAAGCAGTCGGACTGATAGAATCCCCGCCGGTTCACACGAGGTTAATCCATGCACGACAACCACCACGATCGCATGAGTGGCAGCGAAACCCGCGCCGCAGGCGGCCTGGCCTTGGTCTTTGCTTTTCGCATGCTGGGCATGTTCATGGTCCTGCCCGTGCTGGCCACCTATGGCATGGACCTGGCCGGGGCGACACCGGCGCTGATCGGCCTGGCCATCGGTGCCTACGGCCTGACCCAGGCGTTCCTGCAGATTCCATTCGGGATGATTTCCGATCGGATCGGGCGTCGCCCGGTCATCTACGCAGGCCTGGTGATCTTTGCCCTGGGCAGCGTACTGGCGGCCCAGGCGGATTCGATCTGGGGCGTGATCGCCGGACGTATCCTGCAGGGGGCGGGGGCAATTTCAGCGGCAGTGATGGCCTTGCTCTCGGACCTCACCCGCGAGCAGCACCGGACCAAGGCCATGGCCATGATCGGCATGAGCATCGGCCTGTCGTTCGCCGTCGCCATGGTCGTCGGGCCGCTGCTGACGCGTACCTTTGGCCTGTCAGGATTGTTCCTCGCAACCGCGGGCCTGGCGCTGGTCGGCATCGGCCTGGTCGTGTTCGTCGTGCCCAATGCCCACAGCGCACTGCAGCACCGCGAGTCTGGCGTGGCTCGCCAGGCCCTGGGCCCGACCCTGCGTCATCCCGACCTGCTGCGCCTGGATGTGGGCATCTTCGTGCTGCATGCCATCCTCATGGCCAGCTTCGTCGCCTTGCCGCTGGCGTTCGTCGGCGCGGGACTGCCCAAGGAAGAACACTGGTGGGTATACCTGACTGCGTTGTTCGTCTCATTCTTTGCAATGGTTCCCTTCATCATCTATGGCGAAAAGAAGCGCAAGATGAAGCGTGTGTTGCTCGGCGCAGTGGCTGTGCTGATGCTCACCGAAGTGTTCTTCTGGCAATGGGCTGACAACTTGCGCGGACTGGTGATCGGCACCGTGATATTCTTTACCGCATTCAACCTGCTGGAGGCATCCTTGCCTTCACTGGTGAGCAAGGTGTCGCCCGCCGGCGGCAAAGGGACGGCCATGGGGGTCTACTCCACGAGCCAGTTCCTGGGTGCCGCGCTGGGAGGAATACTCGGTGGTTGGTTGTTCGGGCAGGGTGGCCTGAGCATGGTGTTCATGGGCTGTGCCGGTTTGTGCCTGGTCTGGCTGGTTGTCGCGCTGAGCATGCGCGAACCGCCTTACGTGACCAGCTTGCGCATGCCGCTATCGCCGGAAGCGGTCCGGGAAGCCGGGCTGACCGAACGCCTCATGGCCGTGCCGGGAGTGACCGACGCCGTGGTGGTGGCAGATGAAGCCGCCATCTACATCAAACTGGATACGAAAATTTTGGACCGTGCGACCCTTGAGCGTCTGGTAGACCCGGCCTCAGCGGCGTGCGAAGCCTAGGAGAACGTTATGGCCCGTGGGGTTAACAAAGTCATTCTGGTCGGTACCTGCGGTCAGGATCCCGAAACTCGCTACCTGCCCAACGGTAACGCCGTGACCAACCTGAGCCTGGCCACCAGCGAGCAGTGGACCGACAAGCAGACCGGTCAGAAGGTCGAGCGTACCGAGTGGCACCGTGTCTCGATGTTCGGCAAAGTTGCCGAAATCGCTGGCGAATACCTGCGCAAGGGTTCGCAAGTCTACATCGAAGGCAAGCTGCAGACCCGCGAGTGGGAAAAAGACGGTATCAAGCGTTACACCACTGAAATCATCGTCGACATGCAAGGCACCATGCAGCTTCTGGGCGGCCGTCCGCAGAACCAGGATGGTGGCAACCAGTACAACCCAGGCAGCAACCAGGGCGGCAACCAAGGCGGCGGCAACTACAACCAGGGTGGCAACCAGGGCGGTAACAACTACAACCAGGCCCCGCCGCGCCAGCAGGCCCAGCGCCCGCAACAGGCCCCGCAACGCCCGGCGCCGCAGCAGCCGGCCGCGCAGCCTGCTCCTGACTTCGACAGCTTCGACGACGATATTCCGTTCTAGGGCCTGACGCTCCGGAATGAATCAAAGCCCCTGACCGCAAGGCCAGGGGCTTTTTGCTGTCTGCACCCTGACCCGACATGCCGACGCAGTCCCTTTCAGAAATTCTCGGCTAGTCTTAGCCATTGGCGGCCGTTGATTCTGCCGCCACCGTGACAGTTCGAGAGACGCCGGCAATGTCCCGTGCGTCCACCACCTGATCAGGAGTGCACGATGGACCTCAACCGTCGGCAGTTCTTCAAGGTCGCTGCAGTCGGCCTTGGAGGCTCGAGCCTGGCAGCGTTGGGCATGGCCCCGACGCCGGCCTTCGCCGAGCAGGTACGCCACTTCAAGCTGGCGCACACCAGGGAGACCCGCAACACATGCCCCTACTGTTCGGTAGGCTGCGGCCTGATCATGTACAGCCAGGGCGATGCGGGCAAGAACGTCTCCCAGAACATCATCCATATCGAAGGCGACGCGGACCACCCGGTCAACCGCGGCACGTTATGCCCGAAAGGAGCAGGTCTGCTCGACTTTATCCACAGTCCCAACCGGCTGCTGTACCCACAGGTGCGCAAGCCGGGCGGCACCGAATGGACGCGGGTCAGCTGGGACGAAGCCATGGACCGCATTGCCGATCTGGTCAAGATCGACCGCGACGCCAACTTCATCGAGAAAAACGCCGAGGGCCAGACCGTCAATCGCTGGCTCACCACCGGCTTTCTCGCCGCTTCCGCTGCTTCCAGCGAGGCGGGTTACCTGACCCACAAGGTCATCCGCTCACTGGGCATGCTGGGGTTCGATAACCAGGCACGTGTCTGACATGGCCCGACGGTGGCAAGTCTTGCCCCGACGTACGGCCGTGGAGCCATGACCAACCACTGGACCGATATCGCCAACGCGAATCTGATCCTGGTAATGGGTGGCAACGCAGCAGAGGCCCATCCGTGCGGCTTCAAGTGGGTAACCGAGGCCAAGGCGCATAACCAGGCGCGGCTGATCGTGGTCGATCCCAGGTTTACCCGCACCGCAGCAGTGGCCGATTACTACGCGCCGATTCGCACCGGCAGCGACATCGCCTTCATGGGCGGCCTGATCAATTATCTGCTGAGCACCGACAAGATCCAGCACGAATACGTGCGCAACTACACCGACGTTTCGTTCATCGTCAAAGCCGGCTTTGGCTTCGAGGACGGGCTGTTCAGCGGCTACGATCCGGTCAAGCGCACCTACAACGACAAGTCAGGCTGGGGCTACGAGATCGGCGAGGACGGCTTCGCCAAGGTCGACCCGACCCTGCAGGACCCGCGCTGCGTCTATCAACTGATGAAGCAGCACTACAGCCGCTACACCCCGGAACTGGCCAGCATGACCTGCGGCATGCCGCAAGCCAGCATGCAGAAGATCTGGGAAGAGATCGCCACCTGCTCGCAACCGGGCAAGACCATGACGATCCTCTACGCCCTGGGCTGGACCCAGCACTCGATAGGCGCGCAGATCATCCGCAGTGCGGCCATGGTGCAGTTGCTGCTGGGCAACGTGGGCATGCCCGGAGGTGGCGTCAACGCCTTGCGCGGCCACTCCAACATCCAGGGCCTGACCGACCTTGGGCTGTTGTCCAACTCACTCCCGGGTTACCTGACCCTGCCGGGCGATACCGAGCAGGACTACGACGCCTACATCGCCAAGCGGGCGCCCGTGCCGCTACGGCCGGGCCAGCTGTCCTACTGGCAGAACTACGGCAAGTTCCACGTCAGCCTGATGAAGGCCTGGTACGGTGCCAAGGCAACCGCCGAAAACCGCTGGGGCTATGACTGGCTGCCCAAGCTCGACATCCCCGGCTACGACGTATTGAAAATGTTCGACCTGATGGGCCAGGGCAAGGTCAACGGCTATATGTGCCAAGGCTTCAACCCCATCGCCGCGTTGCCTGACAAGAACCGTGTGACAGCAGCGCTGAGCAAGCTCAAGTGGCTGGTGATCATGGATCCCCTGGCGACTGAAACCTCGGAGTTCTGGCGCAAGGTCGGGCCATTCAATGACGTCAGCAGTGCCGACATCCAGACCGAAGTCATCCGCCTGCCCACCACCTGCTTTGCCGAGGAAGACGGTTCCCTGGTCAACAGCAGCCGCTGGCTCCAGTGGCACTGGAAAGGTGCCGACGGCCCAGGCGAGACACGCACCGATGTGCGCATCATGAGCGAGTTGTACCTGCGCCTGCGCAAGCGCTACCAGGAGGAAGGCGGCGCCTACGCCGAGCCATTGCTCAACCTCAGCTGGCCTTACAAGGTGGCCGACGAGCCATCCCCGGAAGAATTGGCCAAGGAGCTCAACGGCAGCGCGGTCATCGACCAGGCAGATGCCGCAGGCACGGTGCTGAAGGCCGGCCAGCAACTGGCGGGCTTCGGCCAGCTCAAGGACGACGGCAGCACCGCCTCGGGCTGCTGGATATTCTGTGGCAGCTGGACCGAGCAGGGCAACCAGATGGCCCGGCGCGACAACAGCGACCCGTTCGGCATGAAGCAGACCGTCAATTGGGCGTGGGCCTGGCCATCCAACCGGCGCATCCTCTACAACCGCGCTTCGGCCGACCCCCAGGGCAACCCCTGGGATCCACACAAGCGCCTGGTCTGGTGGAACGGCAAGACCTGGGGCGGCACCGATACCCCGGACTACAAGGTCGATGTCCCGCCCGAGGCGGGCATGAACCCGTTCATCATGAACCCCGAAGGGGTCGCGCGCTTCTTCGCCCTCGACAAGATGGCGGAGGGACCATTCCCTGAGCACTACGAGCCCTTCGAGACCCCCATCGGCATCAACCCTCTGCACCCGAACAACAAGAAGGCCACCAGCAACCCGGCCGGACGTGTGTTCGATTCGGTGTGGGAAACCCTCGGTCAGGCCAAGGACTTCCCCTATGCCGCAACGACCTATCGACTGACCGAGCACTTCCACTTCTGGAGCAAGCACTGCCGCCTCAATGCCATCGCCCAGCCCGAGCAGTTCGTCGAGATCGGTGAAGTGCTGGCCAACGAGAAGGGCATCGCGGGGGGGGATCGGGTACGGGTGAGCAGCAAGCGCGGGTTCATCGAGGCGGTGGCGGTGGTGACCAAGCGGATCCGGCCGCTGCAGGTCAACAACCAGACCGTGCACCAGATCGGCATCCCGCTGCACTGGGGCTTCACCGGCGAAACCCGGCATGGCTACCTGACCAACACCCTGGTGCCGTTCCTGGGTGACGGCAACACCCAGACGCCGGAATCCAAGTCGTTCCTGGTCAACGTGGAGAAGATCTGATGGCCAGCCAAGATATCATCGCCCGGTCAGCCACCACGACCGTCCCTCCCTCGGTGCGCCAGCAGCAGGAAGTCGCCAAGCTGATCGACACCACCAAGTGTATCGGCTGCAAGGCCTGCCAGGTGGCGTGCTCGGAGTGGAACGAGCTGCGTGACGAGGTCGGCCACAACCACGGCACCTACGACAATCCCCACGACCTCACCGCCGAGACGTGGACCCTGATGCGCTTCACCGAGCACGAGACATCCGATGGCAACCTGGAGTGGCTGATCCGCAAGGACGGCTGCATGCATTGCGCAGATCCTGGTTGCCTGAAGGCGTGTCCGAGCCCCGGCGCGATCATCAAGCACGCCAACGGCATCGTCGACTTCAACCAGGACCACTGCATCGGCTGCGGCTACTGCATCACCGGCTGTCCTTTCAACATCCCGCGGATCTCGCAGAAAGACCACAAGGCCTACAAGTGCAGCCTGTGTTCAGACCGCGTGGCCGTGGGGCTGGAGCCCGCCTGCGTGAAAACCTGCCCGACCGGCGCCATCGTCTTTGGCACCAAGGACGACATGAAGACCCATGCCGCGGAACGGATCGTTGACCTCAAGTCGCGTGGCTTCGACAACGCCGGTCTCTACGACCCCGACGGGGTTGGCGGCACCCATGTGATGTATGTGCTGCACCACGCCGACACGCCGCGTATCTATGCGGGCCTACCGGACGAGCCGGTGATCAGCCCGCTGGTCGGGCTGTGGAAAGGCATCAGCAAGCCGCTGGCGCTGCTGGCCATGGGCGCCGCGGTGGTCGCAGGCTTCTTCCATTACGTGCGGGTAGGACCGCAGCGGGTCGAGGAAGAAGAGCATCCGGCGGCGGTGGACAGCAGCGTGCATCAGGTGGACCCGGCGGTCCATGTCTATGACCCAGGCAAGCCTGGTGGGCAAGGGGAGCAGCGGCCATGAACGATGACAGACCGATCCTGCGCTACACCGCCAACCAGCGGACCAATCACTGGTTGGTGGCCATCCTGTTCGTCATGGCCGGGCTGTCGGGGCTGGCGCTGTTTCATCCGGCGCTGTTCTGGCTCAGCAACCTGTTTGGAGGGGGGACGTGGACACGGATCCTGCACCCTTTCATGGGCGTGGCGATGTTCGTGTTTTTCCTCGGCCTGGTGGTGAGTTTCTGGCGCGCCAACTTCATCACCGCCAACGACCGCCTGTGGTTGCGCCGCATCGACAGGGTGATGCTCAATCGGGAGGACGGCGTGCCGGTGATCGGCAAGTACAACGCCGGGCAGAAGCTGCTGTTCTGGACCCTGTTGCTGTGCATGCTGGTCTTGCTGGTCAGCGGGGTGGTGATCTGGCGCGCGTATTTCAGCGAGTATTTCGGAATTGGCGCCCTCAGGGTTTCTACCTTGCTGCATGCGCTGGCGGCTTTCGTGCTGGTGCTCAGCATCATCGTGCATATATATGCCGGCATCTGGATCAAAGGCTCGGTGGGCGCCATGCTGCATGGCTGGGTCAGCCGGTCCTGGGCGCGCAAGCACCATGAGCTGTGGTACCGCGATGTAACCGGCGACAAGCCACCACACCGCGCCACCCGCAAGGAGGGATGAACGCTTGAGTACGATCCTGGAGCCTGGGCAGATTGAAGCCTCCGCGGTCTCGCCACCGTTCTTGCACCTGCCACCGGCCAACCTGTTCGAGTTGCGCGCCGCACGCCTGGAACGGCTGGCCGAAGGGCATGCGCTTGCCGGTTACCTTCGGCTAGTCGCCAGCCTGTGCCGCGTGCAGCAGCAATTGCTGGCGCTGCCGCCTGGCGGCGTACCGGTCGAAGCAGAGCGCCAGCGCCTGTGCATCAGTCATGGCCTGCCGCCCTTGTCGGCCGACAGCCTGGTGCGCGAGGGTGCGTGGCTGGTCTGGCTGCAGGCCTTGCTCGATCTCTACGTTCCGCCGCCTGGGGATGCGTTGGCCGAGGCCTTGCGGCAATTGCGCGAGGCGGACACGCAGCAGCGCAAAGGCTGGGGCATCGCCTTGCTGGCGGGGCAATACGATGCGCTGCCAGCGGCGCTGGTGCCATTCATTGGAGCTGCGCTGCAGGCCGCCTGGAGCCATTGGTTGCTGGCGCTGCCGGCTGGCGAGATCAAGGCGGGCGGCAGCCTCAGCCAGTGCCCGTGCTGCGGTTCTCCGGCGATGGCCGGCGTGGTGCGTAACCGCGGCAAGCACAATGGCCTGCGCTACCTGGTGTGTTCGTTGTGTGCCTGCGAGTGGCATGTGGTGCGGGTCAAGTGCGTGTACTGCGAACAAAGCAAGGATCTGCGCTACAGCAGCTTCGAGGATGACCGGCATGCGCCGGAAAAAGCGCCGCTGCGTGCCGAGTGCTGCCCGGGGTGCAAGGGGTACCTGAAGCAGCTGTATCTGGAGAACGATGCCGAGGCTGAGGCCCTGTCGGCGGACCTGGCCAGCCTGGCGCTGGACATGGCGCTGGACGAGGCGGGGTTTCAGCGGATGGCGCCGAACCTGATGCTGGCGCCGGGGGGCGGGTAGGCGGTCTACACTCTGAGACCGAGTCGCCCCTAATCGCGTCCCGACTTGCCCGCGATAGGACCCGTCCAGACACCGGATAAGCCCAAGGTCGCCTGCATGCCCCACAGCACCCACAGCACCCACCCACGTCTACCCTCCATCGACACCCTCCTGCGCCACCCCGCCTGCCAGCCCCTGCTTGACCGCCACGGCCGCGATGCCGTCCTGGCCGCCCTGCGCCAGCTGCTCGATGGCCTGCGCGACCCCGCCCGCCGGGGCCAGCTCAGCGGCGCCGAGCTCACCGCCGAAGTCCTTACCGGCCGCGCCAGCGAACGTCTCGCACTGCAGAGCCAGAGCCACATCCGCCGCGTATTCAACCTTACCGGCACCGTCCTTCACACCAACCTCGGCAGGGCATTGCTGCCCGAGGAAGCCATCCAGGCCGTGCAACTGGCTGCCCGCTACCCGCTCAACCTCGAGTTCGACCTGGCGACCGGCAAACGCGGCGACCGCGACGACCTCATCGAAGGACTGATCCGCGAGCTCACCGGCGCCGAGGCCGTCACCGTGGTCAACAACAATGCCGCTGCCGTGCTGCTGGCGCTCAACAGCCTGGGTGCGCGCAAGGAGGGCATCATCTCCCGCGGCGAACTGATCGAGATCGGCGGCGCCTTCCGGATACCCGACATCATGGCCCGCGCCGGCGTACGCCTGCGCGAGATCGGCACCACCAACCGCACCCACGCCCGAGACTACCAAGCGGCCATCGGCCCGCGCACCGGCCTGCTGATGCGGGTGCACTGCAGCAACTACAGCATCCAGGGCTTCACCACCCAGGTGCCGACCGCGGCGCTGGCCGAGATCGCTCACCAGCACGGGCTGCCATTGCTCGAAGACCTGGGCAGCGGCAGTCTGCTCGACCTCACGCGCTGGGGCCTGCCCGCCGAGCCGACCGTGCGCCAGGCGCTGGCCGATGGCGCCGACATCGTCACCTTCAGCGGCGACAAGCTGCTCGGCGGACCTCAGGCAGGGATCATCGTCGGCCGCAAGGAACTGATCGCCCGGATCAAGAAGAACCCCCTCAAGCGCGCCCTGCGTGTCGACAAGCTGACCCTGGCGGCACTCGAAGCAGTGCTTGGCCTGTACCGCAATCCCGATCGCCTGGCCGAACGCCTGCCAAGCCTGCGGCTGCTGGCCCGGCCGCAGCAGGACATCATCGCCCAGGCCGAACGCCTGGCGCCTGCCTTGGCCAGCCAGCTCGGTCCCCAGTGGTCTGTCAGTGTCGAGCCGGCGCTGGGGATGATCGGCAGCGGCAGTCAGCCTGTGGCGCGCCTGCCCAGCGCCGCCCTGTGCATGCGGGCCCAGGTTTCCAAGCGTCTTCGTGGCCGCAGCCTGCATGTACTGGAGCGGGCCCTGCGTGCCTTGCCAGTGCCGGTGCTAGGACGTATCGACGACGACGCGCTGTGGCTGGACCTGCGCCAGCTCGACGACGAGACCCAGTGGCTGGCGCAGTTGCCCGGACTGCGGCTGGGCGTGGTGTCAGCGTGATCGTCGGGACCGCCGGGCATATCGATCACGGCAAGACCGCATTGCTTCAGGCCCTGACCGGGCAGGCGGGCGACCAGCGTCAGGAAGAGCGCGACCGCGGGATGACCATCGACCTGGGCTACCGCTACGCGGCGCTGGAGCAGGACGGGCCGCTCACGGGATTCATCGATGTGCCGGGGCATGAGCGTTTCATCCACAACATGCTGGCCGGCGCCCATGGAATCGATGTGGTGCTGCTGGTGGTGGCCGCGGACGATGGCGTGATGCCGCAGACCCGCGAGCACCTGGCGATCGTCGAGTTGCTGGGTATCCCTCAGGCCCTGGTGGCGATCACCAAGTGCGACCGGGTCGAGGCGCCGCGGATCGCCCAGGTGCAGGCCGATGTGGCCGCGCTGCTCGCTCAGGGTAATTATGCGGGCGCCGCGCAATTCGCCGTTTCGAGCGTGAGTGGCGAAGGCATCGACGCCCTGCGCCAGGCGCTGCTGCAGCTCCGCGACAGGGTACAGGCGCGCGGCGTGGCCGACGGTTTTCGCCTTGCCATCGACCGTGCTTTCGCCGTGACGGGAGCGGGCATCGTGGTCACCGGCACGGCACTCGCCGGGCGGGTGGACGTCGCCGATACCCTGTTACTGGGCAAGGCCGGCAAATCGGTGCGGGTGCGCGGCCTGCATGCACAAAACCAGGCCGCACCAACGGCCCAGGCCGGCCAGCGAGTGGCCCTGAACATCAGCGCCGAGCGGCTTGCGCTGGAGCAGATCCACCGGGGCGACTGGCTGGTCGCCGAGTGGCTCCACGCGCCGAGTACGCGTATCGATATCGAGATGAACCTGCTGCCGGGCGAAACACGTCCATTCGCTCACTTCAGTGCCGTCCATGTGCATCTTGGCACCCAGGATGTCACCGCGCGGGTAGCGCTGCTGCAGGGCGAGACGCTGCGCGGCGGTGAGCGGATGTTCGCGCAACTGCTGCTCAACGCACCTTTGCAGGCAGTTCACGGCGACCGGCTGGTGTTGCGTGACCAGCGCGCCGAGCGGACCTTGGGTGGCGGCAAGGTGCTCGATCCCTTCGCCCCGAGTCGTCAGCGCCGCAGTGAGGCGCGGCTGCGACAGTTGCAGGTGCTGACCGACGCCTTGAGCCTGGAGCTGGCGTTGCCAGCCTTGCTCGACGCTGCGCCTGGCGGCCTGGAGCCACAGCGGCTGGAGCGCCAGTTCAATCGGCTGCGCGGTAGCTGGCGAATGCCCGGCAATGCCCTTGTCGTCGCGACGCGCCAGGGCCAGCTGTTGTTCGCCAGGGGGCACTGGAAGAGGCTCGGGCAGCAAGTGATCGAGCAGCTTGCGCTGTTCCATGAGCAGGAGCCTGACCAGTTGGGCCCGGACCGGGACCGCCTGCGCCGCTTCGCCGCCCTGTCCCTGGAACGTCCGGCTTTCATCAGCCTGCTGGAGGAGTTGTTGAGCGGTGGGGAGATCGCCGCCAGCGGTCCATGGCTGCATTTGCCTGATCATCAGGTCCGCCTTACCGACGCGGAGACCGAGGCATGGGCACAGCTCGAGCCCTTGTTGCTGGAAGGGCGGTTCGATCCGCCCTGGGTCAGGGCTCTCGCCGGTACGCTGGCCTTGACGGAGGCTGATGTCCGCTTGCTGATGCGCAAGCTGGCGCGGCTGGGGCTGGTGCATCAGGTGGTCCGGGACCTGTTCTACCCTGAGGTGACGATCCGGCGCATGGCCGAGCTGCTGGTCCAGCAGTCGGACGGCACGCTGGTGGTGCAGGTTGCCGAATTTCGCGATATGTTGGGCATCGGCCGCAAGCGGAGTGTGCAGATACTGGAGTACTTTGACCGGATCGGCCTGACACGCCGGGTGGCCGACCAGCGCCATGTTTGCCCGGACAACGCCTTGGCCCAGCAGCCCAGGCGATGATTCAAGGAAGGCAATCGCGCCCGGTGGCGCGGCCGGGCTTCAAACCCGGTTGGGGACGGCATCCGTTCCCGGGCAGGTTCGACTCCCGCTGCCTTCCGCCATTTACAGGCTCAGCCCCGCTCCCCACACAGATCCAGCGCGAACCAATGCTCTGCCGCTTCTGCGTCCAGTCCTGCACCGAGCAGCGCAAACATCTTCCCCAGCGCTGCCTCACGGGTCATTCCGCCGCCACTGGCCAAGCCGGTCTCACGCAACCGGCTCCCCGCAGCGTACGTCCCGAATTCCACCGCACCCTCAGGGCACTGACTGATCGCGGCAATCATCACGCCGTTCTGGCGGGCGTCATGCAGTGCATCAAGCAGGGCCTGATCGTCCGAGGGCCCTGTGCCGCTGCCATAGCATTCCAGCAGCAGGCCGTGGGCGCCGGTGGCCAGCAGTGCACTCACATGCTGCGCCTGCAGGCCAGGAAACACCGGCAGCACGACCAGGTTCACCATCTTGCGCACTTGTCGGTAATCCAGCGCCGCCGGGATCGAAGCGGCCTTTTCAGCTTCACGATGACGGGGCAACACCACAAACGCATCGAACGCTTCGCTACGCAGCTTCGAGGCTCGCGCGCCATGCAGCAGGTGACCGTTGAAGTACAGCTGCACGCCATCTTCCAGCCCATCGGCAAACAGCTGCAAGGCGCCTTCGAGATTGCCCCAGGCATCGCTGCCGGGGGCGCCAGCGGGAAGCATCGAGCCGGTCAGCACTATCGGTACCGGCAAACCCAGCAACAGGAACGACAACGCTGCGGCGCTGTAGGCCAGCGTGTCGGTGCCGTGCAGCACCATCACACCATCATGGCCGTCGCGCTCTACCGCTTCGACGATGGCGTCGCGCATGGCCAGCCAGTTGGACTGCTGCATGTTGGCGCTGTCCAGCAATGGGTCAAGTTCGCGCAACGACCAGTTTATCTGCGGTGCATCCGGGCGTTTTGCCAGGTGCTCGCGCATCCGCGCTTCAAAGCCGCCCGCAGGCGCGAGGCCCGCCGGCGTCTCGAGCATGCCGATGGTGCCGCCGGTATATAGGACGAGGAGGTTGCTGACTGCACGCATGGGGCGTTCCGTGGCGATGAGCGGAAGGATGTGGCCGCCCGCGGGAGGGGCGGCCAGGGAGGCGTGAGAGTATCAGCCTTGAGTCTGGACCTGGCCGGTGGCCTTGTCAGCAGCTGTTTCCACCTGTGGATTGGCCGGCCAGGCGGCGCGGTCCAGGTCCAGGTCGGGGAACTTGGCAGAGTCGAACACTGGCTGCTTGATGCCGGCACGGCGCTGGCCATCGTAGTCGCGCATCACCCGCAGGCCGACCTTGAACAGCATCGCCAGGGCGATCAGGTTGACGAAGGCCAGGCAGGTCATGGTGATATCGGCAAAGGTGAACACGGTCGACAGGTTCTGCACCGAGCCCCACACCACCAGCGCCAGCACCAGAGCGCGGTAGCCCAGCAGCACCAAGCGGTTGCGGCTGAGGAACTGCAGGCTGGTCTCGCCCAGATAGTAGTTGTAGAGGATGCAGGTAAACACGAACAGCGACAGCGCGACGCTGACGAACAGGCGGCCCCAGTCACCGACCACGGCAGCCAGGGAGTTCTGGGTGAGGACGATGCCGTCACCTTCGAAGCCCGGGGTATAGAAGCCCGACAGCAGGATCAGCAGCGCGGTGCAGGTGCAGATCACGAAGGTGTCGAGGAACACGCTGAAGGCCTGTACCACGCCCTGGGCGCCTGGATGACGCACAGCGGCGACGGCGGCGACGTTAGGCGCGCTGCCAAGGCCCGCTTCGTTGGCGAACACGCCACGCTTCACGCCCATGACGATGGCGCTGCCGAGCAGGCCGCCGAAGGCTGGGTCGAGGCCGAAGGCGCTCTTGAGGATGGTTTCAAGCATGGCTGGCACGTGCTCGATCTGGCTGCCGATCACGTACAGGGTGACGCCGATGTAGGCCAGGGTCTTGACCGGTACCAGCAGGTCGGAGACCGAAGCGATGCGCTTGATGCCGCCCAGGAAGACCACCGCCAGCAGCACGGCCAGGGCAATGCCGGTGTGCTCGGGCGCGAAGCCGAAGGCGTTCTGCAGCGAATGGGTCACGGTGTAGGACTGCAGGCCGTTGAAGGCAAAGCCGTAGGTCACCAGCAGCAGGACCGAGAACACCACTGCCATGCGCTTGAGCTTCAAGCCATGCAGGATGTAATAGGCTGGGCCGCCACGGTACAGGCCGTCACCGTCGGCGCGCTTGTAGACCTGGGCCAGGGTGCACTCGAAGAAGCTGCTGGACATGCCCACCAGTGCGGTGACCCACATCCAGAACACCGCGCCTGGACCGCCCAGGGTCACGGCGATGCCGACACCTGCGATGTTGCCTGCGCCGACCCGGCCGGCGAGGCTCAGCATCAGGGCCTGGAACGAGCTCAGCTGGCCCGCCTGGCCTTTCAGGGATTCCTTGAAGACGCCGAACATGTGTCCGAAATGACGGAACTGGACGAACCGCGAGCGGATTGTGAAATAGCTGCCGAGTCCGACGATCAGCACGATAAGGAGTTTCCCCGAAAGGAAATCGTTGAGCACTTCGAGCATGGTGTAACCCTCGATTCTTGTTCTTTTGCGTGAAAGACCGCAGCGATGTCGTGGCACCGCGCTTTGTTGGGGCGAATGGTTGGCCATGACAAGAGTGGTTACAATTTCGCAGGTTGGTCTGATTTGATGCGACCTGATGCTAGAATGGCGTCAATCGCATCACCAGGAACGGCGCCCATGAGCGAACATTTCGCGGCTAATCTCAAGCTCGCCTGCAATCATTACCGCTCTATTTCAGAGGTTTGCCGGCAGCTGTCGATCAACCGCGCGCAGTTCAACAAGTACCTGAGCGGGCAGAGCCGGCCCACGGCCTACAACCTCAAGCGCATCGGCGATTTCTTCGGCGTCGAGGATTACGAGCTGGGCTTGCCGCCCGAGCAGTTCGCCCGCCTGATCGGCGCGCGCACCACCGAAAGCCTCGCGCAACAGCAGGGTGACCCTCTCAGCGACCTGCTCAAGCCCCTGCACGCCCATTCCGGCAACTTGTCCCGCTACTGTGGCTACTATTTCGAATACTCCAACTGCATGTCGGTGCCGGGGACCATCCTGCTGTCGCTGGTGCACCTGTATGAAGAGCGCGGCAGCTTTATGTTCGAGCGCCAGGAACGGCAGGAACGTACCAGCAGCACGGACGTACAGGCCGAAGACTGGGTACGCTGCCGCTACCTGGGCGCGGCCTTCCAGCTGCAGGATCGCCTGTTTCTCATCGACTACGAGTCGCTGACCTTCAATGAGATGAGCCAGACCATCCTCATCCCCAGCTTCAAGAGCCGCATTACACGGCTGAACGGCCTCAAGACCGGCGTATCGAGCGGCGACCGCCGGAACCCTGCCTGCACTCGCGTGGTCTGGGAGTACCTGGGGCCCGAGATAAACCGCATCAACGCGTACCGCCAGGTGAAGCTGTACCGCCCGGATGATCCGCGCATAGATGATGACGTGCGCGAACGACTGAACGTCGGGCCGATTCGCAATGGATTGTTCGAGATCGAATAATGCCAACCTGTCGCAGGGCCCCGGTTGGACTTCCCTCGCAGGAAACCGCAATAATGTTCGCTTTCCTCAATCAACCTGTTCGGATCTGCTGACTCTATGCGAATGCGCCTGATGCTATTGGGTGGTGGAAGTGCCCTCGGGCAAGCGCTGATTCGCCTCGGGGCCGAGGAGGATGTGGCCTTCATCGCGCCGCGTCCACCGGACACCGGCTGGAATGCGGCGAGCCTGACCCAGCTGCTCGATGACACCCGTCCGGATGCGCTGATCAACCTGGCTTACTACTTCGACTGGTTTCAGGCCGAGTCGGTCAGTGAGCAGCGCCTCGCCCAGCAAGAGCGGGCAGTCGAGCGGCTGGCCGAGCTGTGCCAGCACCACGAGATCAAGCTGGTGCAGCCGTCGAGCTACCGGGTGTTCAACGGCCTGCGGGCGACCGCCTACAGCGAGAAAGACGAGCCCGCGCCGTTGGGCCTGCGTGGCCAGGCCTTGTGGCGAATCGAGCAAAGCGTGCGCGCCACCTGCCCGCAACACGTGCTGCTGCGCTTTGGCTGGGTGCTCGATGAGACCATCGATGGTGCGCTGGGACGTTTTCTGACCCGCGCCGAGCAACCCCACGAACTGCTGCTGGCCGACGACCGGCGTGGCAATCCGACGCCGGTGGACGACGCCGCTCGGGTGATCCTGTCGGTGCTCAAGCAGCTGGACTGCGCCGCGCCGCTGTGGGGCACCTATCATTACGCTGGCAACGAAGCGACCACACCGCTGGCGCTGGGGCAAGCTATCCTCAGTGAGGCGGCCCAGTGGCACAAGCTGGCCGTGCAGACCCCAACCCCGCAAGCTCACGCCTCGCGGCCCGATGCGAGCGACGAGCCGCAGCACGCGGTGCTGGCCTGCAGGAAGATCCTCCACACGTTTGGCATCAAGCCCCGCGCCTGGCGCGCTGGCTTGCCGCCCCTACTGGACCGATTCTATCGTCATGGCTGATGCCCCAATTCTGATTACCGGTGGTGCAGGATTCATCGGTTCGCACTTGAGCGATGCGTTGCTGGCCAAGGGTCATGCGGTACGCATCCTAGATGATCTCTCGACCGGCAAGCGCGCCAACCTGCAACTGCAGCACCCGCGCCTGCAACTGATCGAAGGCGATGTCGCCGACGCCGCGCGGGTGGCCGAGGCTGCCGCCGGGTGCCAGGCCGTAGTCCACCTGGCAGCGGTGGCGTCGGTGCAGGCCTCGGTCGAGGACCCGGTCAAGACCCACCAGAGCAACTTCATCGGCACCCTCAATGTCTGCGAGGCCATGCGCCTCAATGGCATTCGCCGCGTGGTATATGCCTCGAGCGCGGCGGTGTACGGCAACAATGGCGAAGGCCAGTCGATCACCGAAGACACGCCAAAGGCGCCGTTGACCCCTTACGCGGTGGACAAGCTGGCGGGCGAGCAGTACCTGGATTTCTACCGGCGCCAGCATGGCCTGGACCCGGTGGTGTTCCGCTTCTTCAATATCTTCGGGCCGCGCCAGGACCCTTCCTCGCCGTACTCGGGGGTGATCAGTATCTTCGCCGAGCGGGCCACCCAAGGTACGCCGATCACGGTCTTCGGCGATGGCGAGCAGACCCGCGATTTCCTTTATGTCGGCGACCTGGTGCAGGTCATGCTCCGGGCACTCGAGCTCGACGAGGTGCAGGAGGGTGCGGTCAACATCGGCCTGAACCAGGCCACCTCGCTCAACCAGTTGCTCGCAGCGCTGGAGCAGGTGGTCGGCAGTCTGCCCCCTGTGAATTACGGCGCATCGCGCTCGGGTGATATTCGCCATTCGCGGGCTGACAACCAGCGTCTGCTGGCGCGTTTCGGCCTGCCTGAGCCGACTTCCATGGTCGATGGTCTCGCCAGCCTTCTAGGCAAGGCGCAGTAACAAAAAAACGGCGATTTGATCGCCGTTTTTTTATACGTCCGAACTCAGAACTTGTAGCCGATACCGACCATGTAGACCCACGGGTCGACATCCACATCGACCTTGGTCTTGCCCACGCCCAGGGCGGATGGGCCGTCGATGGTCGCCTTGGTGTCGATGTCGACGTACCACACCGCGGCGTTGACCAGCAGGTTGTCGGTCACCATGTAGTCCATTCCCAGTTGGCCGGCGATGCCCACCGAATCCTGCAGCTTCATGTTGCTGAAGCCCTGTTGCTTGCGAGCGCTGCTCAGGTCTTCATCGAAGAACAGGGTGTAGTTGATGCCGACGCCAGCGTAAGGCTGGAATCTGGACGAGGCTTCCATCGGGTAGTACTGCAGCGACAGGGTCGGGGGCAGTTGCTTGATATCGGCGAGCTTGCCGTCCAGGCCGCCACCCAGGCCCTTGACGCCCACGGTGTGCTTGAACGGTGTGGCCGCCAGCAGCTCAAGGCCGACATGGTCGGTGAGCATGTAGGCGAAGGCCAGGCCCAGCTGGGTGTCGCTGGTCAGGGTTGCCTTGGTGCCAGACATCCTGGCACCGTCGAGTTTCAACTCGCCGCTGTCTTCATTCGGGGCAGTGGTGATGGCACCGGAACGGATGATGAAATCGCCAGCCTGGTGGGCGTTGGCAACAGGCGCGGCGAGGGCAAGGGCGACGAGCGAGGCGCCGAGCAAGGACTTGTTCATGGAAGCTCCCAAAGGACGTCAAAAATTTTGTGGCCCAATGGTACGGAGCTGTTTAACCACCAAACTTGATCTGGCTCAATGAAAGGTGCGTCCTAGACGGGACGCAGTTCTCATTCCAGCTCATAAACGTAGATTTTCTCGGCTTCCATCCGGTAACCGGCGTCGGCCAGTTCGCTGCGGGTGGCCGCGACCTGCATCTGTCCTTCGATCCAGTAGGGCTGGTAGAGGTCTTCTACGCGCACGCCCATTTCGCTGAAGATATGCACGATCTGGTTCGACGGTGGCGGCGGCACATGGATGCAGGCACCGTAGTAGGGGACCAGCAGGAACTCGGTGGTCCGGCCTTCCTCGCTGACCTCCAGTGGCACGATGTAACCCGGCAGCTTGATCCGCTGGCCGTCGAGTGACTTCACCACCGGGGCGTCAGGTGCCTGCTGGCTGGCCGCTGGCGCGGACTCTGCGGCCAGGGCATCCCCGAGCTGGGACAGTTGCGAGAGGTCGTGCAGCGGGGTCAGCTGCGGTTCGATGCGCGGTGCGCCGTCGGGAATCAGCTGTGGCCAGTCGAGGGTACGCGGCTCGCCGGCCCACAGCGGGGTGACGGCGAACAGCAGGAGCAGCAGCAAGGCGCGGGTCATGTGAGCTTCTCAGAGGTGAATGGACAGGCCGTCGGCCAGCGACTGCCGGTAGGCGCGCCAGGCCGGCACGCTGCCCATGAGCAACGCTGCGCCAAGAATGACCGCCAGCAGCGCCCATTCATGGGCACTCGGCCAGGCCAGCGGCAGGTACAGGCCGTAGTTGGTCTGGACATAGCCTTGGGCCACGGCGATTCCTGTGTAGAGCAATCCCAGCCCGGCGGCGATCCCGCACAGCGCCAGCGCCAGCGCTTCGAGCACCAGCAGGCCGGCGATATGCCAAGGGCGTGCGCCGACTGAACGCAGGATGGCCATCTCCCGCCGCCGCTCGTTGAGGCTGGTGAGAATGGCCGTCAGCATGCCGATCAGCCCGGTCAGCACCACGAACAGCGACACCACGAACAGCGCCTGTTCAGCGGTGCCCATCAGGCTCCACAGCTCCTGCAGGGCAACGCCGGGCAAGATCGCCAGCAGCGGCTCGTTGCGGAATTCATTGATCTCCCGCTGCAGGCTGAAGGTCGCGATCCTGCTGTTCAGGCCTAGCATGAATGCGGTGATGGCACTCGGCTGCAAGTCCATGCCGCGTGCCTGGTCAGCGCTGATGCGCCCGCCGCCACGAGCCGGCACGCCGTTGTGCCAGTCGATGTGGATAGCCTCCATGCCGCCTAGCTCGATATGCAGGGTGCGGTCGACCGGCGTGCCTGTGCGGGCCAGCACGCCCACCACGGTAAACGGCTTGTCGTCGTGCTTGACCAGGCTGATCGCCGCCACGCCATGGGCCAGCACCAGCTTGTCGCCCAGCTTGTAATGCAGTGCATGCGCGACCTCCGCGCCCAGCACCACCTCGAAGGGATCGTCAGCGAAGACGCGTCCCTGGCTCAGTTGCAGATGCTGCCTGCGTCCGTACTGGTAGTGCGCGAAGTACTCGGCAGTAGTGCCCATCACCCGGTAGCCCCGGTGTGAATCGCCCAGCGAGACAGGGATCGCCCACTTCACCCGTGGATCCTTCGCGTAGTGTTCGAAACTGTCCCAGCGGATGTTGTTGGTGGCATTGCCGATGCGAAATACCGAGTACAACAGGAGGTTCACCGAGCCGGAGCGGGCGCCGACGATCAGGTCGGTGCCGCTGATGGTGCTGGCGAAGCTGGCGCGGGCCTCGGTACGCACGCGCTCCACGGCCAACAGCAGGCATACCGACAGGGCGATGGCAAAGGCCGTGAGAAAGGCGGTGAAACGCCGGTTGGCCAGGCTGGCCAAGGCAAGATGGAACAGGTACATCAGGCCTCCTGGGGCAGGTGCGGCGTGGCTGCCCGATTGAGCTCGGCCAGGGACAGGTGACGGTCGAACAAGGGCGCCAGGCCCTGGTCATGGCTGACGAACAGCAGGCTGGCACCGGCGCCGCGGCACTCCTCGAACAGCAGCCGGATGAAGGCTTCGCGGGTATCGGCGTCGAGCGCCGAGGTGGGTTCGTCAGCGATCACCAGCTCCGGTTGGCCGATCAACGCGCGCGCGGCCGCCACCCGTTGCTGCTGGCCGATCGACAGGCTGTCGGCACGCCGGGCGAGCAATGCCGGGTCGCCGAGGCCCAAGTGCGCCAGCAGCTGGCCGGCCGCCTGGTCGATGCTGCCGTGACGCTGGATCGCGCGCTCGGCACGGCTGCACGAAAAACGACAAGGCAGCTCGACGTTTTCGCGCACTGACAGGAAGGGCAGCAGGTTGAACTGCTGGAAGATGTAGCCCGTGTGATCGACCCTGAACCGATCGCGGGCGCCCTGGCCCAGCTCGCCCAGGTCCTGGCCCAGCAGGCGCACGCTGCCCTGGGCCGGACAGTTCACCCCGCCCAGCAGACCGAGCAGGGTGGTCTTGCCACTGCCACTGGGGCCCTTCAGAAACAGCGCCTCGCCAGCTTCCAGGCGAAAGTGCGGTATGTCCAGCAGCGGCGGCTGCCTCGGCCAGGCAAAGACCAGGTCATGCAGCTCGATCAGCGGAGGGCGCATTCAGAACGCGACCACGGCCTGGGCCGGACTGGCCTGGGTGCCTTTCTGACCGTTGGGGCCGATCAGTTGCACATTGATCTTCTGGGTGGCCGGGAAGGCGCTGAACAGCGGGCCGAGATCCAGTTGAGCAAGCTTGCCCGGCTGGCTGCAGGTGATCTGGTAGTGGGCATGGATATCGGTGTGCTCGTGGCCAGCGGCCTGCGCATCGCCGAACAGCGGGCTTTGCAGGTCTTCGGCGCTCTCGCTGCAACCGGCGTCCTTGGCCAGGCCGAACAATTTCAGCGGCTGCTCCAGCTGCTGGCGCACCGCGGCGACCTTGGCCTTGTCGGCGTCGGTACTGGCGGCATGCTCGAAACCGACGAGGTTCATTGCCGGGCTGTCGAGTTCCAGTTCCAGCGCATTGCCATCCAGTGCGACGTTGAGGCTGGCAACCCCGTGCTCGTGGGCGCCGAGACTGCCGTGCTGGTGATCATGATCGTGCTCGTCGTGGGCATGGGCCGCGGCCAGGGGGAGCAGGGCAAAGGGCAGGGCGAGCAACAGGCGGCGCATGGACGACTCCGGGGAGGATGCGGAAGGATTCGTAATGTTATAACAAGTTTTGCCGGGCGCACCAGTGCGCTTGGCGATGCCGAGTGCGCATGGGAGCATGTGAGCATGTGACCCGTAGAGGATAGAACCGTGAGAATTCGAGGAAAGATCGGCGAATGGCCGGTGGACCTGACCATTGAGCTGGAGCCGGCGGAGTGGGCGCAGCTGGGACGTCAGCTGGAAGTGCCTGCCGCAGTCTCGGCTGCGGCCCCGGCGCAAACCGCACCCCGGCAGGACGATGGGCAATGGCTGGCGGCCTGCGACTTGCTGCGGCAGGCCGGCCAGCTCAACGGACCGGCACTGCTGGAGGGCCTGGAGATGCTGACGGGAAGTACATTGACCGGCAAGCGCCTGCTGGTACGGCTGCGCCATAGCGCCAATGTACGAGTGGAGACCGGGGCGGACGCCCCGATCTATCACTGGCTGGATAGGGTTGGCAACCGGTAGCGCTGACGACACTTCTGAAACCGCTGCGGTACCTGTAGGATCTCAGTACAGGGCTGCAAACAGCTTGCGGCGGTAACCTGCCACCAACGGATGATCACTGCCCAGCAACTCGAACACCTGCAGCAGGGCCTTGTGCGGCAAGCCGTTCTCGTAACCCCGGTTGCGCACGAACAGCTTCAGCAAGCCATCCAGCGCAGCATCGTATTGCTGGCGCGCCAATTGCTGGATGCACAGCTGGTACGACGCTTCATCATCCTGGGGGTTCTGCGCCAGGCGGCTCTTGAGCTCGGCGGTTTCGGGCAGGTCGGCAGCCTGGCGCAGGAATGTCAGCTGAGCCTTGGCACCGGCCAGGGCGGCCTTGTGCTCGTCGGTCGTGACGGCATCAAGCACCACCTGCGCTTCACCCAGTTCCCCACGCTCGGCCAAGCAGCGCGCATAGAAGATCAGTGCCTCGGCATTGCTGTTGTCTTCGCCCAGCAGGGCCTTGAGCGTGGCTTCGGCTTCACTGAAGCGGCCTTCGCTGAACAGCGCCTTGGCCAGTTCGAGCGGCGAGGCGGCAACTGGCGCCGGCAATTGCACATGGGGTTCAAGCAGGGCGCGGATGGCCGACTCTGGCTGGGCCCCGGCAAAGCCGTCGACCGGCTGGCCATCCTTGAACAACACCACGGTCGGCAGGCTGCGGATGCCAAAGCGGGCGACGATGTCCTGCTCGATGTCGCAGTTGACCTTGGCCAGCAACAGCTCGCCCTGGTAGCTCTCGGTGATCTGCGCGAGCAGGGGCATCAGTGCCTTGCAGGGGGCGCACCACTCGGCCCAGAAGTCCACCAGCACCGGCTTGTGGAAAGAGTTCTCGATGACCACCTGATCGAAATCGGCGGCGCTGGCATCGAAAATGTACGGCGTGTCTTGGCTCATCGCGAATCTCGCAAATCCTGTAATGGCATAACTATAAAGGCTGGCGCCAGGCGTGGTACAGGCTGACCCTTCATGGCGTCTTTTCGAAACGCAGGGCGCCGGTGGCCTGGGTCTGGGCCTGGCTGATGCGCAGGGCAGGCAGGTGCAGGATCAACTGGCCGGAACGGCTCGCGCGGCCCCGCAGCTCGACGCGTGCGCCCGCCGGGAAAGCCTCGGGGTTGAAACGCAGGTGATAGGGCAGCGGCAGGCCGGTGCCATCCAGGTTGCTGCTCGCCAGCAGGCGCTGGGGCCGGCCGCGGTCATCGATCACCAGCAGTGCCAGCTCGACTTCGGCACCCACCGGCACCTCGAGCAGGGTTCCGCTGAGTTCACGTTGGTAGGCGGGCAGGGGGCCAAGGCCTTCGAGCTTTTTCGCAGCCTTTGGCGCAGGTGCGGCGGCGGGCTGGTCGGGTTTCGGTGCTTCGCTGCTGCAAGCCGCCAGCAAGGCGCCGAGGCAGAGCACTGCAAGCGCTCGGTGGTGCATGGAGAAATCCTTCACGGGCAATTTCAATGGATGGTAACCCCTTTGGCTTGTCTTGCCAGTGGGATGCGCTACCATGGCCCTCCCTTTTTTTGTTGCCTGCCACCATGCACTGTCCGTTTTGCGGTGCCAACGACACCAAGGTCATCGACTCGCGACTGGTCGCCGAAGGCGAACAGGTACGCCGCCGCCGCGAGTGCGTCGCCTGCGGCGAGCGCTTCACCACCTTCGAGACCGCCGAGCTGGTGCTGCCCCGGCTGATCAAGCAGGACGGCACCCGCCAGCCTTTCGATGAAGAAAAACTTCGTGCCGGCATGCTGCGCGCACTGGAAAAGCGCCCGGTCAGCATCGAGCGCCTCGAAGCCGCGCTGGCGCACATCAAGCACAAGCTGCGCGCCACCGGCGAACGCGAGGTCAAGTCGCTGGTCATCGGTGAGCTGGTGATGGCCGAGCTGCGCAAGCTCGACGAAGTCGCCTACATCCGATTTGCCTCGGTCTACCGGCGCTTCCAGGACCTTGACGAATTCCGCGAAGAAATCGACCGCCTGGCCCGCGAGCCAGCCAAAGAGTGACGATGCCCAGCCAGACCGCCATCCTCGATGCCCACTACATGGCCCGCGCCGTGGAACTGGCCCGCAAGGGCCTCTACAGCACCCATCCGAACCCTCGTGTCGGCTGCGTGATCGTGCGTGATGGCGAGGTGGTCGGCGAAGGCTGGCATGTCCGCGCCGGCGAGCCGCATGCCGAAGTGCATGCCCTGCGCCAGGCCGGCGAGCGCGCACGCGGCGCCTGTGCCTACGTGACCCTTGAGCCCTGCAGCCACCATGGGCGCACGCCGCCCTGCGCCGAGGCGCTGGTCACGGCCGGCGTGGCGCGGGTGGTCGCGGCCATGCAGGATCCGAATCCGCAAGTGGGCGGGCAAGGCCTGCGGCGCCTGGCCGAAGCAGGCATCGAGGTCGCCAGCGGCGTGCTTGAAGCCGAAGCGCGCGCGCTCAATCCCGGTTTCCTCAAGCGCATGGAACACGGCCTGCCGTATGTAAGTGCCAAGCTTGCCATGAGCCTGGACGGGCGCACTGCCATGGCCAGCGGCGAGAGCCAGTGGATTACCGGCCCGGCGGCGCGCTCGGCGGTGCAGCGCCTGCGAGCGCGTTCCAGCGTGGTGCTGACCAGCGCCCAGAGCGTGCTGGCCGACAACGCGCGCATGACTGTGCGCGCTGACGAGCTGGGCCTGGATGCCGAGACCACGGCGCTGGCAGTATCGCGCTTGCCGCTGCGGGTGCTGGTCGATGGCCGCCTGCGCCTGCCGCTGGAAGCGCCGTTTTTCCAGGCGGGCCCTGCATTGGTGGTGACCGCCGCCGCGGACGACCCGCGCTACGCCGAGGCCGGCCACGAGCTGCTGAGCCTGCCCGGCGCGGACGGCCAGGTCGATCTGCCGGCGCTGTTGCAGGCCCTGGCCGCGCGCGGGGTCAACGAGATCCTGCTGGAGGCCGGGGCCGGCCTGGCTGGTGCGTTTGCCGAGAAGGGGCTGATCGACGAATACCAGCTGTTCGTCGCAGGCATCTTCCTTGGCTCCAGCGCCCGTCCGCTGCTGGACTGGCCACTGGCGCGAATGAGCGAGGCACCCAGGCTGAAAATCATCGAAATGCGCGCGGTCGGCGAAGACTGGCGGATCACGGCCATCCCTGTTCCGGCCCGCAGCGTATAATTCCAGGCTTGCCACGCGCAGCCCCGTTATCGAGGAGCACACATGTTCACAGGCATCATCGAATCCATCGGCTCCATCCGCAACCTGACCCCCAAGGGCGGTGACGTGCGGGTCTACGTCGAAACCGGCAAGCTGGACCTTGCCGACGTCAAGCTGGGCGACAGCATCGCCGTCAACGGCGTGTGCCTGACCGCTGTCGAGCTCCCCGGCGACGGCTTCTGGGCCGACGTGAGCCGCGAGACCCTCGAATGCACCGCTTTCGACGACCTAAAGAGCGGCAGCCCCGTCAACCTCGAGAAGGCCCTGACCCCGACCACTCGCCTGGGTGGCCACCTGGTGAGCGGCCACGTCGACGGCGTCGGCGAAATCGTCTCGCGCAGCGATAACGCCCGCGCGATCCAGTTTCGCGTGCGCGCGCCCAAGGAACTGGCCAAGTACATCGCCCACAAGGGCTCGATCACCGTCGATGGCACCAGCCTGACGGTCAACCTGGTCGATGGCGCCGAGTTCGAGCTGACCATCGTCCCGCACACCCTGTCCGAAACCATCATGGCCGACTACCGCACAGGTCGTCGGGTCAACCTTGAGGTCGACCTGCTGGCCCGTTACCTGGAGCGCCTGCTGCTGGGCGACAAGGCCGCCGAACCGAGCAAGGGCAGTGGCATCACCGAAAGCTTCCTGGCCGCCAATGGCTATCTGAAATCCTGATCGAGAAGGGGGTGCCGCGTGGCGCTCAACAGTATTGAAGAGCTGGTGGAAGACATCCGCCAGGGCAAGATGGTCATCCTCATGGATGACGAAGACCGCGAGAACGAAGGCGACATCATCATGGCTGCCGAGTGCTGCCAGGCCGAGCACATCAACTTCATGGCCAAGCACGCCCGTGGCCTGATCTGCATGCCGATGACCCGCGAGCGTTGCGAAACCCTCAAGCTGCCGCTGATGGCGCCGCGCAATGGTTCGGGCTTCGGCACCAAGTTCACCGTGTCGATCGAGGCTGCCGAGGGTGTCACCACCGGCATCTCCGCCGCTGACCGCGCCCGTACCGTGCAGGCCGCCGCCGCCAAGGACGCCAAGGCCGAGGACATCGTCAGCCCAGGCCATATCTTCCCGCTGATGGCGCAGCCCGGCGGTACCCTCGCTCGCGCCGGTCACACCGAAGCCGCCTGCGACCTGGCGCGCATGGCCGGCTTCGAACCTAGCGGCGTGATCTGCGAAGTGATGAACGACGATGGCACCATGTCGCGCCGCGCCGAGCTCGAAGTCTTCGCCGCCCAGCACAACATCAAGATCGGCACCATCGCCGACCTGATCCATTACCGGATGATCCACGAGCGTACCGTTCAGCGGGTTTCCGAGCAGCCCCTGGACAGCGAGCTGGGCCAGTTCAACCTGGTCACCTTCCGCGACGCGGTCGAGGGCGACGTGCACATGGCCCTGACCCTGGGCACCATCTGCGCCGAAGAGCCGACCCTGGTGCGCGTGCACAACATGGACCCGCTGCGCGACCTGCTGATGGTCAAGCAGCCTGGCCGCTGGAGCCTGCGCGCCGCGATGAACGCGGTCGCCGAGGCCGGCAGCGGCGTGGTCCTGCTGCTGGGCCACCCGCTCGATGGCGACGTGCTGCTGGCGCATATCCGTGAAAGCGCGGGCGAGACTCAGGTCAAGACGCCGAGCACCTACAGCACCGTCGGCGCCGGTTCGCAGATCCTTCGCGACCTGGGCGTGCGCAAGATGCGCCTGATGAGCTCGCCGATGAAGTTCAATGCGATATCCGGATTCGATCTGGAAGTTGTAGAATACGTGCCCTCCGAGTGACACAGGCCTGATCGAAGTCCTGCCGCTCGTGTCCAAAACCTCCTGCAGGCCGCCTGGTAGCGGCCTCGCTCTTTAAGATGAGAACTCCGGAATGACCCTGAAGACCATCGAAGGTACCTTCATCGCCCCCAAAGGTCGCTATGCTTTGGTGGTTGGCCGCTTCAACAGCTTTGTCGTCGAAAGCCTGGTAAGCGGTGCCGTTGATGCCCTGGTACGCCACGGCGTGAGCGAAAGCGACATCGTCATCATCCGCGCCCCGGGCGCCTTCGAGATCCCGCTGGTCGCGCAGAAAATCGCCCAGCAAGGCGAATACTCGGCGATCGTCGCCCTGGGCGCGGTCATCCGTGGCGGTACCCCGCACTTCGAATACGTGGCGGGCGAATGCACCAAGGGCCTGGCCCAGGTGTCCATGGAATTTGGCGTTCCGGTCGCCTTTGGTGTCCTGACTGTCGATTCCATCGAACAGGCCATCGAGCGTTCCGGCACCAAGGCCGGCAACAAGGGCGCTGAAGCTGCCCTGTCCGCCCTTGAAATGGTCAGTCTGCTGGCGCAGCTGGAGGCCAAGTGATTAGCGACGAAAGCGATCGTTTCAATCCGCGCGATCCCAAGCCGGCCGATGCCGGCAAGCCATCGAAGAGCGTCAAGCGCCGCGAAGCCCGAAAGCTCGCGACCCAGGCACTGTATCAATGGCACATGGCCCGTCATTCGCTGAACGAGGTCGAAGCGCAGTTCCGGGTCGATAACGATTTCACCGATGTCGACGGCGCCTACTTCCGCGAGATCCTTCACGGGGTCCCGGCGATGGTGCAGGAAATCGACAACGCCCTGGCCCCGTGCCTGGACCTGGCGCTCGAAGAGCTCGACCCGGTCGAACTGGCGGTACTGCGCCTGTCCACCTGGGAGTTCATCAAGCGTGTGGACGTGCCGTACCGCGTTGTCATCAACGAAGGCGTCGAACTGGCCAAGGTCTTCGGCGCCACCGACGGACACAAGTTCGTCAACGGCGTGCTCGACAAGTTGGCTCCGCGTCTGCGCGAAGCCGAAGTCAAGGCGTTCAAGCGCTGATCCTGGCGCTGCCGGACCATGGGTGAGTTCGAGCTGATCAGCCACTACTTTGCCGCCGCGCCCTGTGCGCAGGGCGGTGAAGAGGTGGGCCTGGGCATCGGCGACGACTGCGCCCTGCTCAACCTGCCGGCCGGCGAACAGCTGGCTGTCTCGACCGATACCCTGGTCGCCGGCGTGCACTTTCCAGCACAGTGCGAGCCACTGCTGCTCGGCCAGCGCTCGCTTGCAGTGGCCGCCAGTGACCTGGCGGCAATGGGCGCCACGCCCATCGGCTTCACCCTGGCGCTGACCTTGCCCGAGGTCGGCGAGCAGTGGCTGCAGGCCTATGCCGAAGGCCTCGACCGCATGGCCCGCCATTGCGGCCTGAGCCTGATAGGCGGCGACACCACCCGCGGACCCCTCAGTATCACCATGACCGTGTTTGGCCGGCTTCCGGCTGGGCAGGCGTTGGTGCGCAGCGGTGCCCGTGCCGGTGACCTGCTGTGTGTCGGTGGCGAGCTGGGCAATGCCGCCGGCGCCCTGCCGCTGGTGCTGGGCGAGCGCACCGCCGAGGCCGCGCTGGCCGAGCCGTTGCTTGCGCACTACTGGTCCCCCTCGCCGCAACTGGCGCTGGGCCAGGCCCTGCGCGGCAAGGCAAGTGCGGCGCTGGACATCTCCGACGGTCTGCTGGCCGACTGCGGGCATATCGCCAAGGCATCGAAGGTAGCCTTGGAGGTGGACCTCGCCCGGCTGCCGCTATCGCCCGCCCTGCAAGGCCTGCTCGGGCCCGAGGGCGCGCGGCGGGCGGCGCTGAGTGGTGGTGACGACTACGTGCTGGCCTTCACTCTACCCCCACACCATCTATCATCCCTGCAGCAGGACGGCTGGCCGATTCATGTCGTCGGGCGTGTGCTCGACGGTCAGGGTGTCAGCCTGCACGACTGTCAGGGCCGGGACATCACCCCGGCCGTGCGGGGTTACCAACATTTCAGGGAGACACCGTGACCGACCACCCAAAGCAGGTGCCTGCGGAGTTCGTCCCACCTTCGGTCTGGCGCAACCCATGGCACTTCCTCGCCTTCGGCTTCGGCTCAGGCACGCTGCCCAAGGCCCCAGGGACCTGGGGCTCGCTGGTGGCCCTGCCGTTCGTGCCGCTGTGGCAGATGCTGCCGGACTGGGGCTACTGGCTGTTGCTGGGCCTGACCATGCTGTTCGGCTTCTGGCTATGCGGCAAGGTCGCCGACGACTTGCGCGTTCACGACCATGAGGGCATTGTCTGGGACGAGATGGTCGGCATGTGGATCACCCTGTGGCTGGTGCCAGAGGGCTGGCAGTGGCTGCTCGCCGGGTTCCTGATGTTCCGGTTCTTCGACATCCTCAAGCCGTGGCCGATTCGCTGGATCGACCGGCACGTGCATGGAGGCGTGGGAATCATGCTCGACGATGTTCTGGCGGGTGTATTCGCCTGGCTGGGCATGCAGGTGCTGGTCTGGGTTCTGGCTTGACGAAGGAGCGTTGAATGGCCATCAGGTATGTGTTGCTGGCGATGTGGCTTGTACTGACCGCAAATGCTTACGCCGTGGATGAGGACGCTGGCCCACCTGGCCAGGTGCGCCTGGTCAGCGAGGAGTGGATCGACTACACCAATGCCGATGGCACCGGCCTGGCCTGGGATGTATTGCGCAAGGTGTTCGAGCCCGCCGGCGTCGAGGTGAAGCTGCAGACTGCACCGTACAGCCGCTCCGTCGGGCTGGTGAAGCGCGGTGAGGCTGATGCCTGGGTCGGTTCCTACAAGGAAGAGGAAGACGACAACCTCTATCCGCGTTGGCATTACGACATGGACCACATCTACGCCCTGGGCCTGGCCAGCAAGCCCGTGCCGACGCTTGAGGACATCAGCCAGCATCGGCTGGCCTGGGTCCGCGGCTACGACTTCCAGTACTACCTGCCCGGCACCGAAGACTGCCTCAAGGTACAGCATTGCCGCGAAATCCAGCGCCGCGAGGGCATCCTGCCGATGCTTCAGCACAACCGGGTCGACTTCTATATCGACGCGTTGACCGAGGTCGACTATGTGCTTGACCAGGCGTCCAACCCCGCACTGTTTCGCCGGACCCACATCGTCGAGCTGCCGCTCTACCTGGCCTTTGGCAACAATGAACGAGGCAAGGCCCTGCGCGCGGTGTTCGACCAGCGCATGGACTCCCTCGCGCGCAACGGCGAGCTGAAGCCGATATTCGACCACTGGAAGCAGCCGTACCCCTTTGGTGACGAAAGCGCGCCGCGCTAACGATCGAACTTTTCGATCTTGTCTCCCGGTATTCAGCGTGCGCACGGGTGCCGGGCTGCTGATACAATCGGCTCACGTGAAATCCCAAGTTACCAATCAGGAGCACAACGTGCCCGTCGTCTTTGTTGCCGCCTCGAAACTGCCTACTCCTTTTGCAATCTTCACCATGCATGGCTTTCTCGATGAAGCCACCGGCCGCGAGCATGTCGTGCTCAGCCTGGGTGACGTTGCCGATGGCCAGCCGGTTCTGGGGCGCCTGCATTCCGAATGCCTGACCGGTGATGCGCTGTTCAGCCAGCGCTGCGACTGCGGCTCGCAGCTTGAAGGCGCGCTGCAGGCCATTGCCCGTGAAGGCCGTGGCGTGCTGCTGTACCTGCGTCAGGAGGGTCGGGGCATCGGCCTTCTGAACAAGATCCGCGCCTACAAGCTGCAGGATGGCGGCGCCGACACCGTCGAGGCCAACGAGCGCCTGGGCTTTGCCGCCGACCAGCGCGACTACGCCATGTGTCTGCCGATGCTCGAGCACCTGGGCGTGCAGTCGCTGCGCCTGATGACCAATAACCCGCGCAAGGTGAAGGCATTGACCGACATGGGCATCGTGGTCGCCGAGCGTGTGCCGCTGCACACCGGGCATAACCCGCACAACAGTCACTACCTGGCCACCAAGGCCGGCAAGCTCGGCCACATGATGGGCAACGAGCACCAGGGCGAGGCCGGGCCAGCGTGATCCGCGGCATGGGGGGTGCGCGCGGTGTCGTGGTCTTCCTGCTTCTGGCCTTCAGTACATGGGCCAACGCCGGGCTTCGTGTCGTCAGCCTGGCGCCGTCGATGACCGAGATTGTCATCGAGCTTCAGGCAACCGACCTGCTGGTCGGCGTGCTCGATGGCGTCGACCGGCCAACGGCGCTGGAAGGGCTGCCTTCGGTGGGCCGCTACGGGCAGCTGGAAATGGAGCGGCTGATCAGCCTCAAGCCCGACCTGCTGCTGCTCTGGCCCGACAGCGTGGCCCCTGCGCAGCGTGACCAGCTGCAGCGGCTAGGCATCCCCATCTATACCGGCGAGCCTCATGACCTTGATCAGCTGCTTGAGCAGATCGAGGCGATCGGCGTGCGCCTGGACCGCGCGGAGCAGGGCCGTGCCTATGTGGCCGAACGCCGCCAGCGCCTGAGCGAGCTGCGCCAGCGGTATCACCGCGAGCAGCCGCTGCGAGTGTTCTACCAGGTCTGGAACAATCCTCTCTACACCTTGGGCGGCGCCCAGATCATCAGCGATGCGTTGGCGGTGTGCGGGGCGCGCAATGTCTTTGCCGACCTGAAGCAGCCGGCACCGCAGGTCAACATTGAATCGGTCTTGCAGCGTGATCCACAGGTGATCCTGGCGGGCGATGATGCCCATCTGGAGGAATGGAAGGCGTGGCCGGCGCTGAGTGCTGTGTCCCAGGATCGTTTGCTGATCGTGCCGGACAAGGGCCTAGAGCGGCCTAGCGGTCAGATGATCGATGCCACCGCGCGCCTGTGCGCCGTGCTCCAGCCTACAGCGTCGGCGTCCAGGTAAGGCTCAGCAGCCAGGTCCGCCGCTCTTCGCGATAGGCCTGGTTGTCGGTCCCGTAGCTGTAGAGTGCCCGGCTGTAATCCTTGTCCAGCAGGTTGTCGAGCTTCAGCGCCACGCTCACCTCGGGCGTGGCCTGCCAGGCGCCGCGCAGTCCCAGCAGACCATAACCGCCAAGGCGATTGCGGTTGGCTTCGTCATCGAAGCTGCTGCTGACTGCCTGCCAGCTACCACCCACACTGAAACGGTCGAACTGTCGGTCCAGGTCCAGGCTCAGGGTGCGCCGAGCCCGGCGCGCCAAGGTGTGGCCGCTGTCCCGGTCGCGCGGGTCGGTGAAGGCGAGGCCCAGTTCGGCCTGCCAGCCGAACAGCTCCTGATGCAGTGCCATTTCCAGGCCGTTGATCCTGGCCGACGCCACGTTACGCGGGATGGAACCCTCGCCGAAGATGATCGCATCGCGCAGGTCGGTGCGGTACAGCGAAGTCTCCAGCCGGGTGCCGGCGCTGATCTGGCTGCGCCATTGCAGCTCGTAGCTCTTCGAGCGCTCCGGGTCCAGGTCGGGATTGCTGAACTGCGGGTAGTAGAGGTCGTTGAAGGTAGGCGCCCGGAAACCTTCGCTGTAGGACAGCAACACGTCATTATCGGGGTTCAGCGGCAGGGTCAGGCTGGCGCTCCAGGTCGTCTGGCCGCCGAACTGCTGGTTCTGGTCGCGGCGCACGCCGACTTCGGTCGAGAAGTACTCGCCGGTGAAACGGTGCTGGATGAACGCCGCGCGGTTCCAGCGGCTGTCCTCGTCGAAGTCGGTACTTGCATGAACCCGGTCCTGGTACCAGTCGCCGCCCAACAGCAGGCTGTTGCGCCCGTCCAGCACGAGATCGTTCTGCCAGGTGACCTGGTCGCGGTAGGTATTGAACACGCTGGCATCGTCACTGAGTTTGTCGCGTTTGTCGTCGCGGTTCTCGCTGTGGGCCAGTTCCAGGCGCGAATGCCATCGCTCGGCCAGTTGCGCGTCCAGGTAGGTGCCCACGCTGCTGACGTTGAAGTCGGTGTAGGGCTTCTGGCCGAAGCTTTCGAAGGTGACCGGGTCGAAGCGCCCGAACGGGTTGTCGTATTCGCTGCGGCCACGGCTGTCGAGGAGGTTGAGGCCTGCCTCGAAGTTCTCGGTGAAGGTGTGGCTCAGGCTGAAATTGATCGACTGGTTGCGGTACGCATCGTGGTCATCGTCGCTGGCAAACGAAGGCCCGGTGGAGTCGATGCCGGCGGTCTCGTCCAGGCTGGCGCCGAGGTTGAAGCGGGTCGGGCCATCTCCACCGGACAGTCCCAGGCTGGTTTGCCGGGTCTGGTTGCTGCCTGCGGCCAGGCGCAGCCGCGGCTGCAGGCCTTCGCCCGCGTTGCGGCGGGTGAAGATCTGGATCACTCCGCCGATGGCATCGCTGCCATAGATGGCCGAGCGCGAACCGCGCAGGACCTCGACACGCTCGATCTGGTCGATGCCCAGAAACTGCAGGCCGCTGTCCCCGGAAGTCGCATTGGCGATGCGCACGCCATCGACCAGCACCAGGCTTTGCGCGGCCTTGGTGCCGCGGATGAAGATCCCCGGCAGACTGCCCCGGCCGCCGGTGGGTGCGGCTTGCACACCCGGCACGCGGGTCAGCAGGTCGGTCACACTGGTGGGTTGCAGGCGATCGATGTCGGCGCGGGTGAAGACCGTGCTGGCGGCGCTGGTGGCGGTACGCGATTCGACCTGGCGGTTGGCGCTGATCAGTACGTCGGGGAGCTTGAGCGCGTCGTCACGGGTGGCGGGGGCGGCCATCAGGGTCGTGGGGAGGCAGAGCAGCAAAGGGGCAAGACGTAGCGGAGTCATGAGGGCACCAGGTGGAACGGTGGGGGCTGTTCTGGGGCCGCTGCGCAGCCCATCGCGGGACAAGCCCGCTCCCACAGAATGGGATGCCCCCAAGGGTTGGATTTTTTGTCCAACTTCTTGGGGGCAGTCCAGAAGTGGTGCAACACGGCGAACCTGTGGGAGCGGGCTTGTCCCGCGATGGGCTGCGCAGCGGCCCCAGTCAATGACAACTTATCCTACAGCCCGAGCACCGCCATCCGTGCGCGCACCGAAGCCTCGATCCCCTCCGCATCCAGCCCGCACTCGGCCAGCATCTGCGCAGGCTTGGCATGCTCGACATAGATGTCCGGCAGTCCCAGGTGCAGCAAGGGCATCACCACCCCCTGGCCCGCCAGGTACTCACCCACCGCGGCACCCGCGCCACCCATGATGGCGTTTTCCTCGATGGTCACCAGCAGCTCATGGCTGCCGGCCAGTTCACGCACCAGTGCTTCATCCAGCGGTTTCACGAAGCGCATGTCGACCACGGTCGCATCCAGGCCTTCAGCCACCTTCAGCGCCTCGGACAACTGCACGCCGAACACCAGCAGGGCAACCTTGCTGCCCTGGCGGCGCACCACGCCTTTACCGATATCCAGCGGCTCCAGATCACTGCTGATCGCAGCGTTCGGGCCGGTACCGCGCGGATAGCGCACGGCGGCGGGGCCGTTGTAGAGGTGGCCGGTGCTGAGCATCTTGCGCAACTCGTTCTCATCGCTCGGGGTCATCACCAGCATGCCCGGGATGCACCGCAAGAACGACAGGTCGAAGCTGCCCGCGTGAGTCGGACCGTCTTCACCCACTAATCCCGCACGGTCGATAGCGAACAGCACATCGAGGTTCTGCACCGCGACGTCATGGATCAGCTGGTCATACGCACGCTGCAGGAACGTCGAGTAGATCGCCACCACCGGCTTGGAGCCCTCGCAGGCCATGCCGGCCGCCAGGGTCACGGCGTGCTGCTCGGCAATCGCGACGTCGAAGTAGCGATGCGGATACCGCTCGCTGAACTCGACCAGGTCGGAGCCTTCCTTCATCGCCGGAGTAATACCCACCAGGCGCGGATCGGCAGCGGCCATGTCGCACAGCCATTTGCCAAACACCGCCGAATACTTGGGCCCGCCGGCCTTTTTCGGCGCGATGGGCTTGTCCACGGGTTCGAGCTTGGTGATGGCGTGGTAGCCGATCGGGTCGACCTCGGCAGGCGCGAAGCCCTTGCCCTTCTTGGTCACGACGTGCAGGAACTGCGGGCCCTTGAGGTCACGCATGTTGCGCAGGGTGGCGATCAGGGTCGGCAGGTCGTGGCCGTCGATCGGGCCGATGTAGTTCCAGCCCAGCTCTTCGAAGAGCGTGCCGGGGACCAGCATGCCCTTGGCGTATTCCTCGGTGCGGCGGGCGATTTCCCACGCACCGGGCAGCCGCGAGAGGACCTTCTTGCTGCCTTCACGCATGCTTGCGTAAGTGCGGCTGGAAAGGATCTTGGCCAGGTAGTTGGACAAGCCACCGACATTGCGCGAGATCGACATGTCGTTGTCGTTGAGGATCACCAGCATGTCCGCGTTGACTTCCTGGGCGTGGTTCAACGCCTCGAAGGCCATGCCTGCGGTCAGGGCGCCATCGCCGATCACCGCGATCGACTTGCGCGCGGAATTCTGCAGCCGGGCGGCAATCGCCATGCCCAGGGCAGCGCTGATCGATGTGCTGGAGTGACCCACCCCAAAGGTGTCGTACGGGCTCTCGCTGCGCCGCGGGAAGGCAGCGACGCCGTCCTTCTGACGCAGGGTGTGCATGCGCTTGCGGCGGCCGGTGAGGATCTTGTGCGGATAGGCCTGATGACCTACGTCCCACACCAGACGATCGTCTGGCGTGTCAAAGACGTAGTGCAGGGCGATCGTCAGCTCGATCACGCCCAGGCCGGCGCCGAAGTGCCCGCCAGACTGCCCGACGGTATAGAGCAGGTCCTGACGCAGTTCGTCAGCCAGGGTCTCCAGGTCGGCTTCGGCCAGCCGGCGCAGGCCGGCAGGCGTATCAGCGCGATCAAGCAATGGCGTGACCGGGCGTTCGCGGGGGATCTCTTGAAACGTCGTGGGCATCAGGCGAATCGTTATAGGTTTGAAGTGGCGGCAGTTTACCCCATTGTTCGGGAGACTGCCCATTTAGGAGGCCTGTACCGGTGGGTGCGGCGAGTCAGTTGCGCCGCTCGACGATATACCGTGCCAGCGCCCGCAGCGGCTCGGCGGATTCACCAAAGCCTTCCAGTGCGACCAGCGCCTGGTCACGCAGTTCAACCGCGTAGGCCTTGGCCGCATCCAGGCCCAGCAGGGCGGGATAGGTAGGCTTGTCGCGGGCAATGTCGGCTCCCTGGCGCTTGCCCAGGGTCGCGGTATCGCTCTCGACATCCAGAATGTCGTCCTGCACCTGGAACGCCAGGCCGACCGCCCCGGCATACACCTGCAACGCATCGAGCTGTTGCTGCCCGGCGCGCGCGCTGGCCAGGGCGCCCAGGCGCACGCTCGCTTCGATCAGCGCACCGGTCTTGTGCCGATGCATGAACTCCAGCGCGTGCTGGTCAAGCTTCACGCCCACCGAGCCCAGGTCGATGGCCTGGCCACCCACCATGCCTGCCGGGCCCGCCGCCCTGGCCAGCGCCTGCACCATCGCCAGGCGGATACCGTCCACCTGAGGGCTCAAGCGCGAATCGAGCAGCGCCTCGAACGCCAGGCTCTGCAGCCCGTCGCCGGCCAGAATCGCGCACGCTTCGTCAAACGCCTTGTGAGTCGTCGGTTGCCCGCGGCGCAGATCGTCATCATCCATCGCTGGCAAGTCATCGTGCACCAGCGAATAGGCATGGATCAGCTCGACCGCACAGGCCGCGCCGTTGGCATCTTCAGCAGGAGCGCCAAGCGCCTCGCAGGCCGCGTACGCCAGCAGCGGGCGCACACGCTTGCCGCCGTTCATCACGCTGTAGCGCATGGCGGCGTAGAGCCGTTGCAATTCAGGCGTGGGCGCCTTGAACAAAGACTCGAGGGCAGCGTCGACGCGGGCCTGGCAGGTGGACTGGTAGGCGCCGATCATGCCGCGGGGTCCGCGTCGAAGGGCTCGGCGGCGAGCTCCCCGTCACGCTCCAGCAGGACCTGGACCTTCTGTTCGGCCTGGGCCAGGGCGCTCTGGCAGTCACGGGTCAGGCTGATGCCTTGCTCGAAGGCGGCCAACGAGTCCTCCAGCGACAGTTCGCCGTTCTCCAGGCGCTCGACCAGCGTTTGCAGGTCGGCGAGGGATTGCTCGAAATCGATGGAGGCTTTTTTGCGGGCCATGGCAGCTGTCTCGGTGGCGGTATTAACCGCGCGACACTAGCAGAGCAGGGCAGGGGGAGCAAATGTGGGCCGCAGGGCAGCCCACACGAAACGGGAGGATCAGACAGCGATTGCCGCTTCCTGCATCACGGCGACACGGTATTGCGCCAGCTCCTCGATGGTCAGGATCGGCAGCGAGTATTCGCGCGCATACATCATTACCTGCTCGCCACGGGCCATGGTCCCGTCCGGGTTCATCAGCTCGCACAGTACACCGGCCGGACGCAAGCCGGCCAGCCGCGCCAGGTCGACCGTGCCCTCGGTGTGGCCACGGCGAGTCAGCACGCCGCCGTTGCGCGCGCGCAGCGGGAAGACGTGGCCGGGGCTCACGATGTGCCGGTCCTGCGCCGTGGAGCTCAGCGCCGCGGCAATGGTGGTGATGCGGTCCTTCGCAGAAACGCCGGTAGTGATACCTTCCGCCGCTTCGATGGTGACCGTGAAGCCGGTGCCATGGCGGGCCTGGTTGTTCTGCACCATCGGCGCCAGCTGCAGCGCATCGACAGTGGTTTCGTCCAGGCACAGGCAAACGATGCCGCTGCAGTCGCGGATCATCATGGCCATGGTCTGCATGGAGATATTTTCGGCGGCGGCAATGATATCCGCTTCGTCCTCGCGATCATCGTCGTCGAGCAACAAAACCGGCTTGCCGGCCTGGAATGCGGCGATAGCGGCCGCGACATTGGGGTACTGCTGGCGGTGCAAAGGGGACATGAAACGCTCCTCGTTAGAGATCGATGAACGTTTCAGGGCGAACAAAACGCGCGCAGGGGCACAGGGGCCCCGCCTGACGCCTTCTTTCATCCGGACTATGACCGTCGGCTCTGGAGTCTCACCAGATCTGCTGACCCTTGGCCAAAAAGCCAAGGCGCTCGCGGGCTCATCTTTCGATTTACCGCCGGTGGGGACTTGCACCCCGCCCTGAAGACCGGGCAAGCATACAGCACAGTGCCACCCCACTGGCAAGCCATCGGACCACGACCTTTGGTGCAGGTCATACGCGTTATCATGCGGATCAGGCAGTCAGCGGGGTATCAGCATGAACATTCTCGAAGTGGCCGGCGGCAAGCCGATCAAGCTCTGGACCGACGGTGTCCCCGTTGAAGAAGAGGCCCGCCGGCAGCTCATGAACACCGCCAGGATGCCCTTCATCTACAAGCACCTTGCCGTCATGCCCGACGTGCACCTGGGCAAGGGCTCGACCATCGGCAGCGTCATCCCCACCGTCGGCGCCATCATTCCCGCCGCCGTTGGCGTCGATATCGGCTGCGGCATGATCGCCGCCCGCACCTCCCTCAACGCCCGCGACCTGCCCGACAACCTCCACGCCCTGCGCACCGCCATCGAACAGTCCGTACCCCACGGCAAGACCTTCGGCCGCCGCGACCAGGGTGCCTGGGATCACGTCCCCCACCACGCCGACCAGGCCTGGCAGAGCCTCGCCGCCCGCTTCAAGGCGATCACCGACAAGTATCCCCGCCTTGAAAAGACCAACAACCGTCATCATCTCGGCACCCTCGGTGGCGGCAACCACTTCATCGAAGTCTGCCTCGACGAAGCCCAGCGCGTCTGGTTCATGCTCCACAGTGGCTCGCGCGGCGTCGGCAATGCCATCGGCAACCACTTCATCGAGCTTGCCCAGGCCGACATGCGCCAGCATCTGGCCAATCTACCCGACAAGGATCTCGCCTATTTCAAGGAAGGCAGCCGCCATTTCGCCGACTACGTCGAAGCTGTCGAATGGGCCCAGGACTTCGCCCGGCACAACCGCGAGCTGATGATGCATGCCGTCATCGCCGCCGCCCGCAACGTATTGCGCAGGCCGTTTGACGCCAACCTCGAAGCCGTCAATTGCCACCACAACTACGTGCAGCGCGAGCAGCATTATGGCCGCGAAGTGCTGGTCACCCGCAAAGGCGCGGTGTCTGCGCAAAAGGGCCAGCTCGGGATCATTCCCGGGTCGATGGGTGCCAAGAGCTTCATCGTCCGCGGGCTGGGGAATGAAGAGTCGTTCTGCTCATGCAGCCACGGCGCAGGCCGGACCATGAGCCGCACCAAGGCCAAGAGCAGCTTCACCGTGCAGGACCAGCAGCGTGCCACCGCGCATGTAGAGTGCCGCAAGGACAAGGATGTGATCGACGAGATACCGATGGCCTATAAGGACATTGATGCAGTGATGCGCGCGCAGAGTGAGCTTGTGGAGGTTGTCCACACCCTTCGGCAGGTGGTCTGTGTGAAAGGCTGAGCAGCGCCCCTCCAAGACCCAAAGACCGCACATATCCGTGGGCGGTGTGGCGAGCGCAAATCGCAGGCATTAAAAAGCCGGCTTGTGGCCGGCTTCTTGGGGACGGTCTTGGCTAATTTTTGGTAAGCCGCAACCGCCTTAAACTGTTGGCACAAGGCCTGGAAAGAGGGCGGTCGACCTGGTCGGTCGTCGCCTGGGCCCCTGCTGCGCGGCCAGGCCGGGAGGGGCAGATATGCGGCTTAGCATACAAGGGTGATACCAGGTTGCCCAGCAAAAAATCCCCAGCTTCATTCCGGCCTCCCCGGTCGCAGATGTGCCCACCAGAATACCCAGCCGATGATTTCCACTCCCTGCACGCGGCATTGAAGGGCGGTCAGCCTTTCGGGTGGGTGATTGCGGTTGTCGTGGCTGTGCAGGCACAGCACCCCTTTTTCGGTAAGGCTGAGGGTGTTCACGCGCAGCTGGCCACCGTGCAACAGGGCGTAGGTTTCGCCTTCGACGATGCGGGTAAGGCTGCGGTCGATGGCGAGCGTGCTGCCATGGGGCAGGGTGGGGGTCATGTTGTAGGCCGGCATGCTGAGGCACACGGCGTCGCCTGGGGCCACGCCCAGTGCTTCGAAGGCCCGTAGCGGCAGGCGCAGGTTGCCGCCAGGTACCGGTTCGAGCTGGCCGTCGCATACGCGGTAAAGCGGGATCGGCGAGTATTGCCCGTCATGGCACATCAATGCGCTGGGCGAAGGGGAGTGGGGCGCGTGGCGGGGGCAGGGAGTGCACAGGCGCGGGATGGGGTTGAGGTATTTCGGGCCTTCACCGGTGTGCAACCAGCGGCGATGCACGCACAGCAAGTCGGAGATCTCGTCGAGACGGGCCAGGGGCACGCCGCGCTTGAACCAGTTGTTGACGTGCTGGGGCGAGACTTGGCGCTGGGCGGCAAAGTCGGAGGCGGTCAGGTTGCACTCCTGGAGGAGGGCTTTAAGGCGTTCACCAGAGCTGTTCATGGGGCTCAGTCTAGCGAGCGATGAGCGCGAGGAATATAAACGTTAAGTTCAATTTTGCTGTAGGAAATCAGTGCTTTCGGAGGAATTAGCTGAGGATCGCGTAGGAAAAGTGCTGTCTCAACATTCGCAGGCTATAAAAAAACCCCGCCGAGGCGGGGTTTTCTCAGTCAAGCGGGCTTCAGCCTTTGTAGGCAGCAACCGACTTGGTAATCGCGGCGCGGGCGGCGTCTGCACCTTCCCAGCCTTCGATCTTGACCCATTTGCCTTTCTCGAGATCCTTGTAGTTCTCGAAGAAGTGCTTGATCTGCTCCAGCAGCAGGGCTGGCAGGTCGGTGTATTCCTTCACGTCGACGTACAGCTGCGACAGTTTGTCGTGCGGTACGGCGATGACCTTGGCGTCGCCGCCGCCGTCGTCAGTCATGTTCAGGATGCCGACCGGGCGGGCGCGGATGACCGAGCCAGGGGCAACCGGGTACGGAGTAACGACCAGCACGTCGAGCGGATCACCGTCGTCGGCCAGGGTGTTGGGGATGAAACCGTAGTTGGCCGGGTAGAACATCGGCGTGGCCATGAAACGGTCAACGAACAGGGTGTCGCTGTCCTTGTCGATCTCGTATTTGATCGGCGCGTGGTTGGCCGGGATCTCGATGGCGACGTAGATGTCGTTCGGCAGGTCTTTGCCAGCCGGAATCTTGCTGTAGCTCATTGGGCAGTGCCCCCATGTTTGACCAAAAATTGGGCGCGATTATAGGCATATTCGCAGGGGGGTTGCCACGGTTGGGGATAGTCGGGCCGCCGATCAAGCCTGGGTGTCGCGGTAATCCGGGTGCTGGTGGCGCAGGTGATGGAGCCGGGTGAGAGGATCCTGGCGGTAGAACAGCGCCAGTTGCTGGTAGACGGCAGGGTAGGCCTGGTGCAGCAGGTCGGGGGCGCTGAAGAAATATTCGCTGGTGACGGCGAAGAACTCGGCAGGGTTTTCCGCAGCGTAGGGGTCGATGGCGGTGTCGGCGTCGGGGTCCTGGTCGAGCTGGCGGTTGAGGTCGTCGAAGGCTTGCTGCATGGCCTTGGCCCAGTCGCCGACGTGCATGCCGTCGTGCAGGGGCGGTAGGCCGTTGGCGTCGCCGTTGAGCATGTCGAGCTTGTGCGCGAGCTCGTGGATGACCAGGTTGTAGCCTTCCCAACCGCCGCTGGCGAGCACGCCAGGCCAGGCAAGGATCACCGGCCCCTGGTGCCAGGCTTCGCCGCTGTGCTCACCGTCCCACTCGTGCTCGACGCCGCTGGAATCGCGGTAGCGCTGGGGGCTGACAAAGTCGTCGGGGTAGAGGATGACTTCGTGAAAGCCCTGGTACCAGTTGAGCTCGCCCAGGTGCAGCAACGGCAACTGGGCCTGCGCCGCGAGAAACAGCCGCTGCTCGCCATCGAGTTCGACGCCGGGCAGGGCGGTGAGATGCTTGTCGGCCAGGAACAGCACGCTGGCGTCACGCAGCCAGCGGTCCTCGTTTTCGGTCAGGCCGTCGAGCATCGGCAAGCGCTGGCAGATGGCCTGCCAGCGTTGCGGATCGATGGGATGGCGCGCCAGAGTGCGCTGGCGCCGCCAGGCGCGCAGTGACCACATCGGTCAGTGGGTATTGGCAGTGCGGCCGAAGCGGCCGCGCACCAGGCCGATGATCATCGGTACCAGCGAGAGGACGATGATCGCCACGATCATCAGCGACAGGTTCTGCTTGATGAATGGCACGTTGCCGAAGAAATAGCCCAGGGTCACCAGGCCGCCGACCCAGAGAATGGTGCCCGCGACGCTGAAACCGAGAAAACGCGGGTAATGCATCCTGGCGATGCCGGCGACAAACGGCGCGAAGGTCCGCAGGATCGGCAGGAAGCGCGCCAGGGTCACGGTCTTGCCGCCATGGCGTTCGTAGAAGTTGTGGGTCTGCTGCAGGTAATCGCGGCGGAAGATCTTCGAATTGGGATTGGAAAACAGCCGCTCGCCAGCCGTTCGTCCGATCACGTAGTTGGTACTGTCACCCAGGATGGCTGCCGCCATGAGCAGGCCGCCAAGCAGTACCGGATCCATGCCGCCGCCCGCAGCGATGGCGCCCGCGATGAACAGCAGCGAGTCGCCCGGCAGGAAAGGCATCACCACAAGACCGGTCTCGCAGAAAATCACTGCGAACAGAATGGCGTAGATCCAGGGACCGTAATTGGTGACCAGCAAATCGAGGTACACATCGAGATGCAGTATAAGATCCAGCGGGTTGAAATCCATGTACAACACCTGTGTTCTTGACCCGCAGCAGCGGGCACGCGATGACGGACAATGCGAGGATGTAGGCTTCTTCACCCAGGTCCGGATGAATTTTCACACACGAAGAGCAGGCATTATACGGCCATGAAGGGAATCTGCCCGGACAGTTTGTAGCGGCTGATTACGGCAGGGGATACCGGCAGGCGAGCGCCTGCCGGGCGGGGTTCAGTCGCCGTTGATCGGCAGGATGTAGTTCTTGAATTCGGTGTCCAGACGAAAGCCCATCGACTCGTAGGTCTTCTTGGCAACCTCGTTGTCATCGCTTGTGGACGCGCGCAGGCGCACTGCGTTGGTTTCCCGGGCCATCTTCTTGGCTTCGCGCATGAGATTGTCGGCGACGAGCATGCGCCGGTAGTCCTCGGCCACGTAGATGTCGTTGACGATCCACACGCGTTTGAGCGACAGGGACGAGTAGCTCGGGTAGAGCTGGCAAAAGCCCATCAGCTTGCTGTCGTCATCCTTGGGGAGGGCGAGGTAGATCACTGACTCGTCGCGTTTCAGGCGTTTTTCGAGAAACGCCCGCGAGGAGTCCGGATAGGGCAACTGCTTGTAGAACTCCCGGTATTTGACGAAGAGCGGGGCGATGAGGTCGAGGTGTTCCAGGGTTGCCTTGATGATGCGCATGAGCAGTCCTCAGGGTCCATTTGGGGGAGCGGCGAATTGCCAGCAGCCTGTGTCCGAATGCTGCATCACTGCGGGGTCGAAGCGCAATCTGCTCTGCATTACAGGGTTTTACCCCTCGCCAAGCAAAAAGTTTCCTTTTTTGCCAATGGGCTCATCGCTGTCCAGTCTGTGCACCTCGGCCTCCTCCTTGAGTCTGACCCCCGACAGCTGACGACGGTTGGCTTCCCTTATCAAGTAGAGCAGGCGATGGGCGGCCATGCCATAGCTCAGGCCCTCAAGGCGTATGTTGGAAATGCAGTTGCGGTAGGCGTCAGTCAGGCCGACACGCGGTGCATACGTGAAGTACAAGCCGAGGCTGTCGGGCGAGCTCAGGCCTGGACGTTCGCCGATCAACATGACAGTCATGCGCGCGCCCAGCAGTTCGCCCACTTCATCGGCCACGGCGACCCGCCCTTGCTCGACAAGGATCACCGGCGCCATCGACCAGCCGTCATTCGCCGCCTGTTCTTCGAAGCGGGCCAGTAACGGCAGGGCGTGCCGGTGCACGGCCAGGGCCGAGAGACCATCGGCGATCACGATGGCAAGGTCCACCCCTCCGGGCTTTGCCTGGACATGCTCACGCAACTGGCAGGCGGAGTCCTCGTCGAGGCGCCGCCCCAGGTCGGGGCGTTGCAGGTACAGATTGCGGTCTGTGGCGGCGCTGTGCAGCAGCAGGCTGTCACGCCCGCGATCGCTCAACTGGGCGGCCAGGCTGGTGTGGTCGAAGGGCAGATGGACCGCGTCGCGGGCCTGGGCGTGGGCAAACTGGAAATCAAGTTGCGCCGCAGTCGGCAGGCTGGTGCCGGTGCGGCCCAAGGCGATGCGCGCCGGAGTCAGGGTGCGCAGGGCGAGCCAGGGGTTGTCGGTGCTGGGAGTCTTTTCGTCCATGTTCGTCTCTAGGCAAGTTGCGCAAGGGCGTGGCGGAAGGCTGGTGGCAGGTTGTCACCGAAGCGCACCCTGCCATCGGCCTGGGTGAGGATGCCGGTACGGGCCAGCCAGGCCTCGAACTCGGGGCCCGGCTTGAGGCCCAGGGTCTGACGGGCGTAGAGCGCGTCGTGGAAAGAGGTGGTCTGGTAATTGAGCATGATGTCGTCCGAGCCCGGAATGCCCATGATGAAGTTGATGCCTGCCACGCCAAGCAGGGTCAGGAGGGTGTCCATGTCGTCCTGATCGGCTTCGGCGTGGTTGGTGTAGCAGATGTCGCAGCCCATGGGCACGCCGAGCAGCTTGCCGCAGAAGTGGTCTTCGAGCCCGGCGCGGATGATCTGCTTGCCGTTGTAGAGGTATTCCGGGCCGATGAAACCGACCACGGTATTGACCAGGAAAGGCTTGAAGTGGCGGGCAACGGCGTAGGCACGGGCCTCGCAGGTCTGCTGGTCGACGCCGTGGTGGGCGTTGGCCGACAGCGCGCTGCCCTGGCCGGTCTCGAAGTACATCAGGTTCTGCCCGAGCGTGCCGCGGTTGAGGCTCAGGCCCGCTTCGTATCCCTCCTGCAGGACATTGAGGTTGATGCCGAAACCGGCGTTGGCGGCCTCGGTGCCGGCGATGGACTGGAACACCAGGTCGAGCGGCACGCCACGGTTGATCGCTTCGATCGAGGTGGTCACGTGGGTCAGCACGCAGGACTGGGTGGGAATGTCGTAGCGCTGGATGATGGCGTCGAGCATTTCCAGCAAGGCGCAGATCGAGGCGATGTTGTCGGTGGCCGGGTTGACCCCGATCATGGCGTCGCCGTTGCCATACAGCAGGCCGTCAAGGATGCTGGCGGCGATACCAGCGGGCTCGTCAGTGGGGTGGTTGGGCTGCAGGCGGGTGGACAGGCGCCCGCGCAGGCCCATGGTGCCGCGAAAGCGCGTGACCACGCGGATCTTCTGCGCCACCAGCACGAGGTCCTGCACGCGCATGATCTTGGACACGGCGGCCGCCATTTCCGGGGTGAGGCCGGGGGCAAGGGCGCGCAGGCTGAGTTCATCGGCCTCATCGCTCAACAGCCAGTCGCGCAGCCCGCCGACGGTCAGGTGGCTGACCGGGGCGAAGGCTGCGGCATAGTGAGTGTCGATGATCAGGCGGGTAACTTCATCTTCCTCGTACGGGATCAGTGCCTCGCTGAGAAAGTGCGTGAGCGGGATATTGGCCAAGGCCATCTGCGCAGCGACCCGCTCACCGTCGTTACCGGCCGCGATACCCGCGAGAAAGTCGCCCGAACGGGCCGGGCTGGCCTTGGCCATGACGTCCTTGAGGCTGTCGAAACGGTAGACCTGATTGCCTACCGTGTGTACGAATGTTGCCATTGCTTATCTCCAGGGCAGCTGAGGCCAGGCAATCAATGCAGCGCTGCTTCGGCTTTCTGAATTGCGGCGAATTCCTCTTCGGGTGTACCCGCCACCAGGTGATGCCGGCTATAGAACGCGAAGTAGGCGATCAGTACGCCGTAGATCACCGCAGCCCCGATGACCACCCGTGGATCGACCAGAAAGCCCGCGACCACGGCCAGGCATGCCAGCACCAACGCCACGCCCGAGGTGAAGATTCCGCCCGGGGTGCGATATGGACGCTCCATTTTGGGGCGTCGGATGCGCAGCGCGATGTGCGCGGCCATCATCAGTACATAGGACAGCGTAGCGCCGAACACAGCGACCAGGATCAGCAGGTCGCCCTGGCCGGTCAGCGAGAGCGCGAAACCGATGATGCCGGGGATGATCAGGGCCAGGACCGGCGCCTTGCTCTTGTTGGTCTGGGATAGCTTGCGGGGCAGGTAGCCTGCGCGGGAAAGCGCGAAGATCTGCCGCGAATAGGCATAAATGATCGAGAAGAAGCTGGCGACAAGCCCGGCGAGGCCGACCAGGTTGACGAAGCCGCTCATCCAGGTGGAGCCGCCGTAGGCCCGGGACAGTGCCTCGACCAAGGGGTTGCCGGAAGCCTTGAGCGCCTCCGAGCCCGCGCCGCCGGGGCCGACTACCAGGATCAGCAGAGCAAAGGCGAGCAGCACCAGCATGGCGCCGATCAGGCCGCGTGGCAGGTCGCGGCGAGGGTTCTTGGTTTCTTCCGCAGCCAGCGGGACACCCTCGACGGCAAGGAAGAACCAGATGGCGTAGGGGATCGCCGCCCAGACACCGACATAGCCGAAAGGCAGGAAGCTGCTGGCACCGACCGCGTCGGTCTGGGCAATGTCGAACAGGTTGCTGGCGTCGAAGTGCGGCACCATGCCGATCAGGAACACCACAAGGGCAATCGCAGCGACCGCCGTGATGATGAACATCAGCTTGAGTGCTTCACCCACGCCGAAAATGTGGATGCCGATGAAGATGATGTAGAAGGCCAGATAGATCATCCATCCGCCGATGCCGAACAGCGATTCGCAATAGGCACCAATGAACACGGCGATGGCGGCGGGGGCGATGGCGTACTCGATCAGGATCGCCGTGCCGGTCAGAAAGCCGCCCCAGGGCCCGAATGCGCTGCGGGCGAAGCCGTAGCCGCCGCCTGCGGTGGGGATCATCGAGGACAGCTCGGCCAGCGAAAAGCACATGCACAGGTACATGGTGGCCATCAGCAGCGTGGCCAGGAACATGCCGCCCCAGCCGCCCTGGGCCAGGCCGAAGTTCCAGCCGGCATAGTCACCGGATATCACGTATGCCACGCCCAGGCCGACCAGCAGGACCCAGCCCGCTGCGCCCTGTTTCAATTCTCGTTGCTGAAAGTATTCGGAACCGACCTTTTCGAAATCGACGGATGAACCTGACGGCGTGTTGCCGGGATGATCGCTAGGCATTGTGTCCACCTTTTTTCTTGGTCCGGCGGGGGTGCCGGTTATTGGTGATACAGCTTGCAGGAAGCGGGCCAGAGCGGTTGAAGGGGCTTTGGCCGATGTCTTTCCGGGGAGAATCCGGGGCCGCGACGCGGCCCCGGATGCTTCAGAAGAACCCGAGCGGGTTGATGTCGTAGCTCACCAGCAGATTCTTCGTCTGCTGATAGTGATCCAGCATCATCTTGTGCGTCTCACGGCCGACGCCCGACTTCTTGTACCCCCCAAACGCGGCGTGGGCCGGGTACAGGTGATAGCAGTTGGTCCAGACTCGCCCAGCCTTGATCCCGCGCCCCATCCGGTAGGCCCGGTTGATGTCACGGGTCCATACGCCTGCACCAAGACCGAACTCGGTGTCGTTGGCGATCGCCAGCGCCTCTTCCTCGTCCCGGAAGGTCGTGACGCTCACCACCGGCCCGAAGATCTCTTCCTGGAACACGCGCATCTTGTTGTGGCCCTTGAGCAGGGTCGGTTGGATGTAGTAACCCGTGGCCAGGGCGCCTTCGAGTTTTTCGACCTTGCCGCCGGTCAGCAGCTCGGCGCCTTCCTGTTCGGCGATCTCAAGGTAGGAGAGGATCTTCTCGAACTGTTGCTGCGACGCCTGGGCGCCCACCATCGTGTCGGTGTCGAGCGGGTCGCCGCGCTTGATCTGCTGCACCTTCTTCATCACCGCTTCCATGAACTGCGGGTAGATGGACTCCTGCACCAGCGCCCTGGACGGGCAAGTGCAGACTTCGCCCTGGTTGAAGAACGCCAGCACCATGCCTTCGGCGGCCTTCTCGATGAAGCTCGGCTCGGCCTGCATGATGTCTTCGAAGTAGATGTTCGGCGACTTGCCGCCCAGCTCGACGGTGGACGGGATGATGTTCTCGGCGGCGCATTTCATGATGTGCGAGCCGACCGGGGTGGAGCCGGTGAAGGCGATCTTGGCGATGCGCTTGCTGGTGGCCAGCGCTTCGCCGGCTTCACGGCCATAGCCCTGCACCACGTTGAGTACGCCAGGCGGCAGCAGGTCGCCGATCAGCTCGGCCAGCACCGTGATGCCCAGTGGGGTCTGCTCGGCGGGCTTGAGCACCACGCAGTTGCCGGCGGCGAGGGCCGGGGCGAGTTTCCAGGCGGCCATCAGCAGTGGGAAGTTCCACGGGATGATCTGCCCTACCACTCCGAGCGGCTCGTGGATGTGATACGACACGGTGCCTTCGTTGATTTCGGCGGCGCCGCCCTCCTGGGCGCGGATGCAGCCGGCAAAGTAGCGGAAGTGGTCGACCGCCAGCGGGATGTCGGCGTTGAGGGTTTCGCGGATCGGCTTGCCGTTGTCCCAGGTTTCGGTGATGGCCAGCAGCTCGAGGTTCTGCTCGATGCGGTCGGCAATGCGCAGCAGCACGTTGGAGCGGTCCTGCACCGAGGTGCGGCCCCAGGCGTCGGCAGCGGCGTGGGCGGCGTCGAGGGCCTTGTCGATGTCTTCGGCGCTGGAACGGGGGAATTCGGCGATCGGCTGTCCGTTGACTGGCGAGACGTTGGTGAAGTACTCGCCTTTTACCGGCGGGACGAACTCACCACCGATGAAGTTGCCGTACTGGCGCTTGAACGAGACCTTGGCGCCGTCGGTGCCGGGATGTGCGTAACGCATGATGTGTCTCCTGGATATTGAATTTGTAGGGGAGGATATAAAGTCTAGTGCAAGGGTCGCGCCAGCGCTTTCGGGTCCATTGCGGGCGCGAAACAGCGGGTGCGATTTCCTGCGCCCTGGGCTACCCTGCCTCGACGTTTTGCGAGGTCGATCATGCACATTCATATTCTCGGTATTTGCGGCACTTTCATGGGTTCCCTGGCCGTCCTGGCCAAAGAGCTCGGGCATCGGGTCACTGGCTCGGATGCCAATGTCTATCCACCCATGAGCACACAGCTCGAAGCCCAGGGCATCGAACTGACCCAAGGCTATGACGCGGCCCAGCTGGACCCGGCGCCTGACCTGGTGGTGATCGGCAACGCGCTGTCACGTGGCAATCCGGCAGTGGAGCACGTGCTCAACAAGGGGCTGCCTTATGTGTCCGGCCCGCAGTGGCTGGCCGACCATGTGTTGCAAGGCCGCTGGGTGCTGGCCGTGGCCGGCACCCACGGCAAGACCACCACCAGCAGCATGCTGGCGTGGGTGCTGGAACATGCCGGCATGAGCCCGGGCTTCCTGATCGGTGGTGTGCCGCAGAACTTCTCGGTGTCTGCCCGCCTGGGCGAGACGCCGTTCTTCGTGGTCGAGGCCGATGAGTACGACAGTGCCTTCTTCGACAAGCGCTCGAAGTTTGTCCACTACCGTCCTCGTACCGCGATCCTTAACAACCTCGAGTTCGATCACGCGGATATCTTCCCCGATCTGGCCGCGATCGAGCGCCAGTTCCATCACTTGGTGCGGACCATTCCGAGCGAAGGGCTGATCGTCCATCCGACTACCGAACAGGCGCTGGAGCGGGTGATCGGCATGGGCTGCTGGACGCCGGTACAGACCACCGGCGAAGGTGGCCAGTGGCAGGTGCGCCTGCTCAGCGCCGACGGTTCGCGCTTCGAAGTGAGCTTCGAGGGTGAAGTGCAGGGCGTGGTCGATTGGGCTCTCACCGGCCAGCACAACGTCGCCAACGCACTGGCCACCCTGGCTGCGGCTCGCCATGTCGGCGTGGTGCCGGCCATGGGCATCGAGGCCCTGAGCGCCTTCAAGAGCGTCAAGCGGCGCATGGAGAAGGTCGCCGAGGTCAACGGCGTGACCATCTATGACGACTTTGCCCACCACCCGACCGCCATAGCCACGACTCTGGACGGCTTGCGCAAGCGCGTGGGGGAGGCACCGGTGATTGCAGTGATCGAGCCTCGCTCCAACTCCATGAAGCTCGGCGCCCACCGCGATGGCCTGCCTGAAAGCGTCAACGACGCCGACCAGGTTATCTGGTACGCACCGCCCAACCTGGGCTGGGACCTGGCGGGCACTGCAGCGCAGTGCAAGGTGCCGGCGATCGTCGCCGACAGCCTGGAAGCCATCATCGAACGGGTCAAAAGCCAGGCTCAGCCCGGTACGCAGGTTGTGATCATGAGCAACGGCGGCTTCGGTGGCCTGCACGGCAAGCTTGCCGAGGCGCTCAAATGAACGGGCCAGACCGCATCACCCTGGCGATGACCGGGGCGTCGGGGGCACAGTACGGCCTGCGCCTGCTCGACTGCCTGGTGCGTGAAGACCGCGAGGTGCACTTTCTGATCTCCAAGGCCGCGCAGCTGGTGATGTCGACCGAGACCGACGTAGTGCTGCCCGCCAAGCCCCAGGCCATGCAGGCGTTTCTGACCGAATACACCGGCGCTGCCGCCGGGCAGATCCGCGTCTATGGCAAGGAAGACTGGATGTCGCCGGTGGCCTCCGGCTCCGGGGCGCCAGGGGCCATGGTGGTGGTGCCCTGCTCGACGGGCACCTTGTCGGCAATCGCCACCGGTGCCTGCAACAATCTGATCGAGCGGGCGGCCGACGTGACCCTCAAGGAGCGCCGCCAGCTGATCCTGGTGCCTCGCGAGGCGCCGCTGTCGACCATTCACCTGGAGAACATGCTCAAGCTGTCGCAGATGGGTGCGGTGATACTGCCGGCGGCACCTGGGTTCTATCATCAGCCGCAGACCATCGACGACCTGGTCGATTTCGTCGTGGCTCGGATTCTCAACCTGCTGAACATCCCGCAGGACATGCTGCCGCGCTGGGGCGAGCATCACCTGGGCGCGGACGAGTGAATCGCCTGCTGGCGGGGCTGGCAGTGCTCGTCGCGCTGCAGGGATGTGCGACGGTGCGCACCCTGGATGCCGCCAAGCCCGGCGCGCCGGTGGTGTATTCCGGTACGCGGCTGGACCTGTATGCGTTGAAGGGTGGGTGTTGCGCGCTGGACCGGTTTGGCGCTGAGGCGCCGGCCTATCCCGGGCTTGACCTGCCGGGGAGTGCGTTGCTGGATACGGTGCTGCTGCCGTTATCCGTGTTGACGGTGCTGGGGGTGGGATTCCAGGCTACCGGAGGCCTGTAGGAGCGGCCTTGTGCCGGGACGCCGGACCGTGCGAAGCGGCCGCTCAGCGGTTGTAAACCTGCCGGCTCGGTGTGTCAGACGAACGGTGTCGCCTGGTTTTACGGCCCCTTCGGGCCCGCTTCGCGACACAAGGCCGCTCCTACACACACACAAACGCACAGGCACAGGCACAGGCACAGGTACACAGCAGTCTGCGGGGGCGGAGATGATCCCGAGGTTATTTGCCCAGCCTGCGCAGTTCATCGGACTCGACGATGCGAATCCCGTCCTGCTCTTCCAGCGCCAGCCGCCACAGCGCCCGGGCCAGCTGGCATGCTTCGATTCCCCGGAATTTCCCGGGGATCAGTTTCGACAGCGATCCGGCTACCTGCTCGGCCAGGCGCGGCTCGACGCGCTCACCCAGCAGCAGCGAAGGCCGGGCAATCGTCAGCTGTGGCCAATCCTGGGCCTTGAGCGCTTCTTCCATCTCGCCCTTGACCCGGTTGTAAAAAATCGAAGACTGGGGATCGGCGCCAATGGCGCTGACGACAAGAAGATGACGCGCGCCCAGCTCGCGGGCCCGCCTGCTGAAGGCCACGACCATGTCCAGGTCCACCGCGCGGAAGGCGGTCTCCGATCCGGCCTGCTTGAGCGTGGTGCCCAGGCAGCAGAAGGCGATATCCACCCTGCCGCCCAACCGGGGCAGGAAGATCGCAGGGTCACCCACCGGGTTTTCCAGGTGCGGGTGCTCGGCCAGCGGACGCCGGGTGGGAGCCAGTACGCGGCTGATGGTCGGTTCACTGAGAAGCCGGTCGAGCAGATGCTCACCCGTCAGGCCCGTGGCTCCGGCAAGCAGTACATGCTGAGGCGTCAAGTACATGATGTCTCTCCCTTGTTACAGTCAGCTTAGTGGCTTGCAGGGATTTTTTCCTGTCCCGCCGGAGCGGGGCGGGCATCACTCTGCAAGGCCTTGCGGGCCTGCTGCTGGCGCAATCGCTGCCAGTGGTCAAGCACGGCGGGCGGAGCCCAGAACTGGGGCTCCGAGGCTTCGAAACCTTCTGTCCGTTCCCGTTCGGCAACAGTAGCGCTCGCCAGTTCAAACGCCTGTTTCAGATCGTCGGTCTGATTGAACGCCTGGGCGAACAGCGCGTCGCCGAAGTAGGTGAAATCGGCCTCCTCCGAGCAGCCGAACGAAACCCGGTCGGGACGGGCCGCGGTCATGATCAGCGTGCGGTCGTCCTTGAGCGGATCGATATAGCCTCCTGAATAACACGCGGAGATGACGATCACCTTATCACGGTGCTCGAGGGGAGCCAGCGCGCTGGCCAGTTCGCTTGCGGTCAAGTCGGCCAGTTGCAGGCGCGGCTGGTCGAGCACCAGTTGATGGTCCTGGCTGCCATGGCTGGTCAGGTAGATGAACACCAGGTCCTCCGGGCCGCTGCGCTCGGCCAGTGCCTGGGCGGCGCGGGTAAGGTTCTCGCGGGTGGCCATGGGCCGGTCGGCCAGGTGGTCGCGGTGGTTCACCAGGGTAACCTGGCCGCGCGCACCGAAACGTACCTTCAGCAGCTTGCTGACGTAATCGGCCTCGCGCAGGAATACGCTCTGCTGGCCGTCGCCGGCCAGGACCAGGCTGTACAGCTCTATGGGCGGCGTGGAGCGGGGCAGGCTGGCCAGCGATTGCTCCAGCAGCTTGCCCTGGTTGAGCAGTGCCAGCTCGAGCGGGTCAGGCAGCAGCTTGCCTTTTTCATCACGGTTGCGCAGGCCATTGACCCAGAAACCCGCCTGGACGCGTCCATCGCTTGACGTCAGGCGCCCGTGCCCCTGGTAGGCGTCGCTTTCGAAACCGCCGATGTAGTGACTGCCGTCGGCAAGCTGCAGGCGGCCCTGTCCTGTGAACCGCCAGTCCCGAAAGCCGCCCTTGTAGTGACTGCCGTCGCTGCCGAGCAGCTCGCCCTCACCCATGAGCGAGCCGTCCTTGAACTCGCCGATCCACACATCGCCATCGGCGTTTTCGTAGCGGCCACGGCCTTCGAGCCGGTTGTTCTTGAAGTCGCCGATGTACTGCTCGCCTTCGACGCTGTTGAACGTCCCGGCGCCCTGCAACTGGCCGTCGACGAACTGACCACTGTACTGGTTGCCGCTGGCGTCGCTGCGAACGCCAGCGCCATTGGGCTTGCCCTTGGTGAACAGGCCCTGGTAGCGGCTGCCGTCAGCCAGGTCGAGCTGGCCGGCGCCATCGTACTGGTCATTCCTGAACTGGCCGCGGTAAAGGCTTTCAAGTTCCTTGAGAGTACCCTCGCCATCGCGGCGGCCATGTTTGAAGGTGCCGGTGTAATGGCTGGCGAGCGTGCTCAGGGTGCCCACGCCCTGGAACAGCCCTTCGACGAACTGCCCGCGATAGACCTCGCCATTGCTGCCATGCCATTCACCCTGGCCATGCCACTGGCCATCGTGGAAGCCACCGGCGTACCAGCTGCCGTTGGGATAATCGATGCGCCCCTCGCCCTGTAGCAGGCCATCGACCACCTCGCCCCGGTAGCGGCCACCGTCGGGCAGGCGCGCATCCGGCGGAGACAGCGACTCGCCGTCACCACAGGCGGCGAGCAACAGGATCAGGGCAATGGGTGCAAGCTGGCGCATGGCGGGGTCCGGGAAAAAACAAGCCCGGGAGTATGCCGCACAATGCGCCGGCTGAAACAGCCGCAGCTGCCGACTGCCCTGAGTTTCAGACGAAGCAGAGGGTGATGGGCTCGGCGACGTAGGCGGGCTTTTCCTCGCCCTCGATCTCCAGCGTGGCGGTAGCCTTGAGCAGCCATTGGCCAGGGCGCTTCTCGGTGACGTCAACCAGTTCGACCTTCAGGCGCACCTGGCTATCGACCTTGACCGGCTGGATGAAGCGCACGCTGTCCAGTCCGTAGTTGACCACCATCTTGATCCCTTCAGGCAGCAACATGATGTCTTCCATGAGCTTGGGAATCAGCGACAAGGTAAGGAAGCCATGGGCGATGGTGCTGCCGAACGGCGTCTGCGCCGCCTTCTGCGCGTCGACGTGGATGAACTGGAAGTCTCCGGTGGCCTCGGCGAACAGGTTGATGCGCGCCTGGTCGATCTTCAGCCACTCGGAACGTCCCAATTCCTTGCCAACATACTGCGACAGTTCTGCAACGGGTACATGGGGCATCGCGGCTCTCCGGATTGTTGTTGCGTCTGGGTTCGAGAATCCAAGATCAGCACGGCATCCGGGCCTGGTCAAGTCGCCACCGCATCGGTGAATGCCGGGGTATAGCCTTCCGCCCGGCGTGCTTATAATGGCGCCTGGCATGGAAGGAGCTCCTTATGTTGTTGCGTGGTTTGACCTGGCTGGTGCTGTTTCAACTGCTGGGCACGGCGATCAATCATCTGCTGGTGCCGGTGCTGCCTGGGCCGATCATTGGCCTGCTGCTGTTGCTGGTGTTCCTGATGGTACGCGGCGAAGTGGGTGCACCGCTCAACGAAGCGGCCGGCAGCCTGCTGCGCTACCTGCCGTTGCTGCTGGTGCCGCCAGCGGTGGGGGTGATGGTCTATGCCAAGGACATCGCGGCGGACTTCTGGGCCATCGTAGGGGCGCTGGTGATTTCCGCGCTGCTGACCCTGGTCTTCGTCGGCGTGCTGATGCAGCGGCTCATGCACCGCCAGGTCAAGCGCGAGGAACAACCATGATGCTCGACTGGCACGGCGCGGTCGACGCGGTCATCCATCACCCGTTGTTCGGCATCGGCATCACGCTGGGTGCGTACCAGGTGGTGCTGGCGGCCTTCGAGAAAACCCGCTGGATTTTCCTGCAGCCGGTGCTGGTGTCGATGTTGCTGGTGATCGGTGTGCTGCTGACCTGTGGCATCGGCTACAGCGAATACCGCAAGAGCACCGAGATCATGAACATCCTGCTGGGCCCGGCCACCGTGGCCCTGGCGGTGCCGCTGTATCTCAACCTGCGGCGCATTCGCCAGCTGTTCTGGCCGACCTTTACTACGCTGGTAGTCGGGGGTCTGTTCGCCACTGTTGCCTGCCTGCTGCTGGGCTGGTGGTTTGGCGCCGAGCACATGATCCTGATGACCATGGCGCCCAAGTCGGTGACGTCGCCGATCGCCATGCTGGTGGCCGAGCAGATCGGCGGAGTAGCGGCCCTGGCGGCAGTCTTCGTGCTGATCACCGGCGTGATCGGCGCTATCTTCGGACCGGCGCTGCTGTCGCGTTGCGGGGTGCTGAGCCCCGAGGCGCGTGGCATGTCGCTGGGTATTACCGCGCATGCCGTCGGTACCTCGGTGGCGTTGCAGGAAAGTGACGAGTGCGGCGCCTTTGCCGCGCTGGCGATGAGCCTGATGGGCGTGGCCACGGCGGTGTTCCTGCCGTTGGCCGTCAGCCTTGTGGCCTGAGGACAAGACATGACGCTTCCGCTGTTTCCCCTGAATACGGTGCTTTTTCCTGGCTGCCTGCTCGACCTGCAGATCTTCGAGGCGCGCTACCTGGACATGATCGGCCGCTGCATGAAGCAGGACGGCGGTTTTGGCGTGGTGTGCATCCTTGAGGGCGAGGAGGTTGGCAAGGCTGCGCCGGGTGTCGCCCACATCGGCTGCGAGGCGCTGATCCGCGACTTCCAGCAGCAGGACAACGGCCTGTTGGGCATCCGTGTCGAAGGCGTGCGACGTTTTCGGGTCGAGCAGACCGATATCGAGAAAGACCAGTTGCTCGTGGCCGCGGTGCAATGGTTGCCCGAACGGCCGGACACACCGCTGACCGAACATGACGACGACCTGCTGGCGCTGCTCATTGCCTTGGGCGAGCATCCGATGGTGGCTTCCCTGGACATGCCCAAGGCCGTGGACGGGCAGCAGTCGCTGGCCAACCAACTGGCCTATCTGCTGCCCTTCATGGAAGAGGACAAGCTCGACCTGCTGGCCATCGACTCGCCCCAGCGGCGCCTGGAAGCGATCCAGTCACTGCTGGAGCGCATCCAGGGCGAACTCTTCGCCTGACTTAGTACTGGTAGCGTAGCAACGCCTGGGGCAGGGCATAGAGGGCGAAGAACGCCAACAATGCGATGCAAGATGGCAATACCAGCCACCAGACCCTCAGCGGCAAGGCGTTCAGCGGCTGGCGCTGCTGCGTCAGGGTCAGGCTCAGGGCGCAGACACAGCAGGCCAGCAGAGCCCCCGCCAGGATGTCGGTCGGCCAGTGGGCGCCCAGGTACACCCGCGACAGAGCGATCAACAACGCGGGCAGGCAACCCAGCAAGATCCAGGTCAGGCGCATCCGCGGCGGCTGGCCGCGCCCTGCAAGCACCGCCAGGGCCAGGAAAAACGCAAATGATGCCGAACTGTGGCCGCTGGGCATGCTGTAGGTGGTCAGCGGGTCGGTCAGTACTTCGGGGCGCGCCCGGGCGAACAGCCATTTCAGCGTACCATTGGCCACCGCAGTGCCGAGCAGTGCCCCGCCGACGAAGACCGCATGACGCCATTGCCGGGTGAGCAGCAGCAGGCTGGTCAGCAAGACCCCGAGAATCAGCTGGTGACTGAAGTCGCCAAGCCGGGTGATGACCACCACGGTGGCATCCAGGGCCTGTCGGCGGTGCTCCTGGATCAGCGTCATTACACCCTGGTCGAATTCATGCAGGTAAGGCCAGCCCAGAAACACAGCTGCCAGCGCCAGCAGGCTGGCTCCCGCGACCAGTCGGCTGCCATGGCGATGTCGACGCAGGCTGCTGTTGATGCTCAGGCCGATCAGGATCGCCACGCCGCCGGCGATCAGCCCTGCGTCCAGCCAGAAGCCCTCGGGCAGCGGCAGGCGCATGGCCGCCCCGGTGGCCCAGCCGGGCAATAGGTAGGCAATCGACCACCCAGCCCCAGAGACCAGGCTGACCGCGATGAAGCGGGGTAGCGGCATGTCGAACATGCCGGCCACCATGGGCAGCATTGGCCGTAGCGGGCCGATGAAACGCCCGACCAGCAGGCTCGCGATGCCGTAGCGCTGGAAATAGGTTTCAGCGCTGCCGATCCATTCGGGGTGATGGCGTATCAAGGGCAGTCGACGGATGTTCTGGTGAAAACGCCGTCCAAGCGTATAGGACACCGCATCACCGAGCATCCCGCCAAAGAAACCCAGCATCAGCGTTTCGCTCAGTGACAGCGCGCCGCTGCCGGCCAGTACCGCCACCGCGAACAGCAGCACGGTGCCGGGCACGATGATCCCCGCGATGGCCAGGCACTCGATGCAGGCCACCACGAAAATCGCCAGCCCAAGCCACTGCGGGTTGGCACTGAGCCAGCTGGTCAGGCTGTCGAGCCATTGGCCCATGTGTCAGCTTCCTTGTTGGAGAATGAAGAAGTCGCGCCCTTCGACTTGGCCGCGGCGCAGAGGGTTCCGGGTGCAGAAACGGGCATATTCGGCATCGACGAAGCGGTATAGCAAATGTTCGTCGCGGCCGTGGGGAATACCGAGGCGTGTGGTCTGGATAATTTGTGTCGGGTTGATTCCGCAGTCTTCGACATACAGCCGTTCCGCGTCAAAACGCTGGGCGTCCCAGTGGGGCACTTTAAGGCCAAGCGCCTTGCAGAGCAGCGTCTGTCCTGCACACAGGCGCTCGGCTGGTCGGAACTGGCCGCTGGCGTCGGGATTGTTGAGCTGCATCTGCGCCAGGCTGTTGGCGTCCGAGAGCGCGTCCTGCCACGGGAAGGCCGACTTGATCAGCACCGCGTTGCCGGGTCCCTGGGCGCTGAAATTCAGCGAGTCGCCGCCGCGTGCGTAGTACATGTAGATATGCCCGCCGTCCAGGAACAGCGCCTTGCGCTTTTCGGTATAGCCCAGCGAGGCGTGGCTGCCCTTGTCGGTCAGGTAGTACGCCTCGGTCTCGATGATTCGCACCGCCAGCCAGAGGTTGCCCTGGCGGTGCCGGATGATCTTGCCCAGCAAGGCCTTGGCCAGGGTCTGGGCATCACGGTCGAAAAAGCTGTCGGGCAGCGCGCGGGCAGGGCAGGGAGCTGTATCAGGCATGCGATGGCTTCGCGCTTGGTAAAGGGCATGAGGATAGCAATTTATTGTGGGTTTACGCAGGAGGTGGAGGGGCGGGTTTTGTCTTGAGATGTGCAGCGCTCAGGAGGTCGAGCGCCGGGTTTTGTCTTGAGGTGTGCAGCGCCCAGGAGATCGAGCGCCGCCCGCGCGGCGCATCGCGGGACAAGCCCGCTCCCACATTTGTTGCAACGTGCCATGGCCTGTAGGGTTGGGGTTGCCAGCCTTAGTGCATGGCAGAAGAGTGGTGGGAGGCCAGTGTGCTCCCCTCAAGACCTGAGCCGGACAAACAAGGCTAAGACTCCATTCTGTCAGGCCATGGCACGTTGCAACAAATGTGGGAGCGGGCTTGTCCCGCGATGCGCCGCGCGGGCGGCGCTCGATCTCATGGGCCCCACAAGGCCCCAGGCGCACGCTTTTCCCACCCACCCCAACGCTTCATTTCAGACCATCCGCCAGCCACCGCTGGGCGTACACCTGCGCGCCAGTTATAATCAGCCGATTTCCCCTTTGCCAAGACACCGAGCCCATGACTGAGTCCGTTCTTGACTACATGACCCGCCTGGGTCGCGCCGCTCGCGAAGCCTCGCGGGTGATCGGCCGTGCCACCACCGGGCAGAAGAACCGCGCCCTGCTGGCGGCCGCCGATGCCCTCGACGCCGACCGCGACGCGCTCACCGCAGCCAACGAACTGGATTTGGCCGCTGGCCGTGCAAGCGGCCTGGATGCTGCCTTGCTCGACCGCCTGGCGCTGACGCCAGCGCGAATCGACGGCATGATCACCGGCCTGCGCCAGGTGGCCAGCCTTCCGGACCCGGTCGGTGCCATGCGCGACATGAGCTATCGTCCGTCGGGCATCCAGGTCGGCAAGATGCGCGTGCCGCTTGGGGTAATCGGGATCATCTACGAATCGCGGCCGAACGTGACCATCGACGCCGCCAGCCTGTGCCTGAAGTCCGGCAACGCCACCATCCTGCGTGGCGGCTCGGAGGCGATCCACTCCAACCGCGCGATTGCCGCCTGCATCCAGCGCGGCCTGGCTGTCGCCGGCCTGCCGCCCGCCGTGGTCCAGGTGGTCGAGACCACCGACCGCGCGGCCGTCGGCGCGCTGATCAGCATGCCCGAGCATGTGGACGTGATCGTCCCTCGCGGCGGCCGTGGCCTGATCGAGCGCATCAGCCGTGACGCGCGCGTGCCGGTGATCAAGCACCTGGACGGCATCTGCCACGTGTATGTGGCCGAGCATGCCGACCTGGACAAGGCCTGGAACATCGCCCTCAACGCCAAGACCTATCGCTACGGCATCTGCGGCGCCATGGAAACCCTGCTGGTCGACCAGTGCGTGGCAAGCGACTTCCTGCCCGAGATGGCCCGCCGCCTGTGCGCCAAGGGCGTCGAGCTGCGTGGCTGCGAACGCACCCGTGCGATCATCGAGGCGCTGCCTGCCACCGAAGACGACTGGCACACCGAGTACCTGGCGGCCATCCTGTCGATCCGGGTGATCGACGGCCTGGACCAGGCCATCGAGCACATCAACCACTACGGCTCGCACCATACCGATTCGATCGTCACCGAACACCAGGGCCTGGCCCGGCGCTTCATCGCCGAAGTCGACTCGGCATCGGTGATGCTCAACACGCCGACCTGCTTTGCCGACGGATTCGAGTATGGCCTGGGCGCGGAGATCGGTATCTCCACCGACAAGCTGCATGCGCGTGGGCCTGTTGGCCTCGAAGGCCTGACCTGCGAGAAGTACGTGGTGATCGGTGACGGCCAGCTGCGCGGCCAGGAGTCCTGCTGATTTGACTCAGGCGACCACGCCCGCGCGCGGGGCTGTCCGGCGTGTCGGCATTCTCGGCGGCACGTTCGACCCGGTGCACATCGGCCATCTGCGCAGTGCGCTCGAAGTGGCCGAGTTCATGGCCCTGGACGAGCTGCGCCTGCTGCCGAACGCGCGTCCGCCCCACCGCGATACCCCGCAAGTGGCGGCGCAGGACCGCCTGGCGATGGTCGAGCGTGCGGTCGAAGGCGTCAGTCGCCTGAGTGTCGACGCCCGGGAACTGGCGCGCGACAAGCCCTCCTACACCATCGATACTCTGGAGTCGATCCGCGCCGAGCTCGGGCCCGATGACCAGCTGTTCCTGGTGCTTGGATGGGATGCTTTTTGCGGCCTGCCTGGATGGCACCGCTGGGAAGAGCTGCTGCAACACTGTCACATCCTGGTGCTGCAACGCCCGGATGCCGATGTCGAACCCCCGGACGCGCTGCGCAACCTGCTGGCGGCGCGTTCAGAAAGTGACCCCACGACCCTGCCCGGGCCTGCGGGACACATTTCATTCGTCTGGCAGACCCCGCTTGCGGTGTCGGCCACGCAGATCCGACAGCTGCTGGCCAGCGGCAAGTCGGTGCGGTTCCTGGTGCCGGACGCAGTACTGGCCTATATCGATGCGCACGCCCTTTACCGTGCGCCGAACTGAAGGCGCCAAACGGCGCCTCATCCAAACGAGTTGAACGAGTTTTATATGAAAAAGCAAAACAACATCACTGCCGAAGAACTGGTCGAACTGACCAAGGCAGCCCTGGACGACGTCAAGGCGCAGGACGTACAAGTCATCGACGTGCGTGAAAAGCACAGCCTGACCGACTACATGATCATCGCCACCGGTACCTCCAACCGCCAGATCAGCGCGATGCTGGAAAAGGTGCGCGAGCAGGTCAAGGCCAAGGGCGTGCAGCCGCTGGGCGAAGAAGGCAAGGGTGACAGCGACTGGGTCCTGCTGGACCTGAACGACGTCATCGTGCACATGATGACCGCCGCCGCTCGCCAGTTCTACGACCTGGAGCGCCTGTGGATGGGTGCCGAGCAGAGCCGCGCCGCCGATGGCAAGCACCACAACCCGGATCACGCCCACAGCTACTCCGACAACCTGAAAGACCGGGAATAAGGAAGCGCTGTGCGTCTGCGCCTGATCGCGGTCGGCTCGCGCATGCCCCGATGGGTCGAGGACGGCTGGCATGAATATGCCAAGCGTCTGCCTTCGGAGCTGGCGCTGGAGCTGGTTGAAATCCCGCTGAACACCCGTGGCAAGAACGCCGACGTCGCTCGCCTGATTCGTCAGGAGGGCGAGGCGATGCTGAGCAAGGTGCAACCGGGGGAGCGAATCGTTACCCTGGAAGTCCACGGCAAACCGTGGAGCACCGAGCAGCTGGCGGTCGAGCTCGATCGCTGGCGGCTGGATTCGCGCACTGTCAATTTCATGGTCGGTGGCCCGGAAGGGCTGGCGCCGGAGGTCTGCGCGCGTGCCGAGCAGCGCTGGTCGCTGTCACCGCTGACCCTGCCGCACCCGTTGGTAAGGATACTGATCGGCGAACAGTTGTACCGTGCCTGGACCGTGCTGTCCGGGCATCCTTACCACAAATGAGCCTGTAAGCTTCATGTCGCAGCCGATCCGCCTCAAGGACCACGAGAAAGACGCCCGCCTGGTGCGTAAGCGCGTCGTGGTCGGCGCGGTGGCGATCATGCTGCTGATTTGTGTGCTGATTGCGCGGCTGTATTACCTGCAGGTGATCCAGTACGACTATCACTCCACGCTGTCGGAGAACAACCGGGTGCATGTGCAGCCGATCCCGCCGACCCGCGGGCTGATCTACGACCGCAACGGGGTGATCATCGCCGACAACCGCCCGAGCTTCAGCCTGACCATGACGCGCGAGCGTTCTGGCGACTGGCAGCAGGTGCTGGACGTGATCGTCGAGGTGCTGGAGCTGCCCGCCGACGACCGCGCCCTCTTCGAGAAACGCATGCGCCAGGGGCGCCGGCCATTCGAGCCGGTGCCGATCCTGTTCGAGTTGACCGAAGAACAGATCGCCCGGGTGGCGGTGAACCAGTTCCGCCTGCCCGGTGTGGAGGTCGCGGCCCAGCTGGTGCGACACTACCCGCAGGGCGCGCATTTCGCGCACTCGGTCGGTTATGTGGGACGAATCAACGAGAAAGAGCTCAAGATCCTCGACCCGGTCAACTACAGCGGTACCCACCATATCGGCAAGACCGGCATCGAGCGCTTCTATGAAGCCGAACTGCACGGCCAGGTCGGCTATGAAGAGGTGGAGACCAACGCGCGCGGCCGGGTGCTGCGGGTGCTCAAGCGCACCGACCCGATTCCTGGCAAGGACATCGTCCTGGGCCTGGACATCAAGTTGCAGGAAGCCGCCGAAGCGGCCCTGGCCGGGCGCCGTGGCGCCATCGTCGCGCTCGATCCGCGCAGCGGCGAGGTGCTGGCAATGGTCAGCCAGCCGAGCTTCGATCCCAACCTGTTCGTCACCGGCATCGGTTTCCAGGCCTACGCCGACCTGCGCGACTCCATCGACCGGCCGCTGTTCAACCGTGTACTGCGCGGGCTGTACCCGCCGGGCTCGACCATCAAGCCGGCGGTAGCCATCGCCGGACTGGACAGCGGTGTGGTGACGGCTGGCAGCCGGGTGTTCGACCCGGGCTACTACCAACTGCCCAACTACGACCACAAGTACCGCAACTGGAACCGCAGCGGTGACGGCTGGGTAGATCTGGACCTGGCGATCATGCGGTCCAACGACACCTACTTCTACGACCTGGCGCACAAGATGGGCATCGATCGCCTCTCCAGCTACATGAACAAGTTCGGCCTGGGCCAAAAGGTCTCGCTGGACATGTTCGAAGAGTCGTCCGGCCTGATGCCAACCCGCGAGTGGAAGCGTGCCACCCGCCGCCAGGCGTGGTTCCCGGGCGAGACGCTGATTCTCGGCATCGGGCAGGGCTACATGCAGACCACGCCTTTGCAGATGGCCCAGGCCACGGCGCTGATCGCCAGCAAGGGCAAGTGGAACCGGCCACACCTGGCCAGGACCATCGAGGGCCAGCCTCCCGTGGACGAGGACCCGATCGCCGATATCGTCCTGCGCGACAAGTCGGACTGGGTAAAGGTCACCCATGGCATGGAGCAGGTGATGCACAACGCCCGCGGCACGGCGCGCCAGGCTGCGGCCGGGGCGCAGTACCGCATCGCCGGCAAGAGCGGTACGGCCCAGGTGGTCGCCATCAAGCAAGGCGAGAAATATGACCGCAACAAAGTCCAGGAACGCCACCGTGACCATGCCTTGTTCGTTGGTTTTGCCCCCGCGCAGGATCCGAAGATCGTGGTGTCGGTGATGATCGAGAACGGCGAGGCCGGCGGCCGGGTCGCGGCGCCCGTGATGCGCCAGGTGATGGACGCCTGGATGCTCGACGAAAATGGCCTGCTCAAGGCCGATTTCGTACCTTCAACCGTCGCGCAGGAAAACGCCCCGTGATGAGTAATTTCGATCGCATGCTCTCCAGCGAGGATGTGATGCGCCGGCGCGCCAGCTTCTTGCAGCGCATCCATGTCGACGGCCCCTTGCTGATCCTGTTGCTCGCCCTGGCGGCCGGCAGCCTGTTCGTCCTCTATTCGGCCAGCGGCAAGAACTGGGACCTGCTGCTCAAGCAGGCCAGCTCGTTCGGCCTGGGACTGGTGTCGATGTTCATCATTGCCCAGCTCGAACCGCGCTTCATGGCGCGCTGGGCGCCGGTCGCCTACCTGGGCGGGGTGTGCCTGCTGGTAGTGGTCGATGTCATGGGCCACAACGCCATGGGCGCCACCCGCTGGATCAACATTCCCGGGGTGATCCGCTTCCAGCCTTCGGAGTTCATGAAGATCATCATGCCGGCGACGCTGGCCTGGTACCTGTCCAAGCGGACCCTGCCACCCGACCTGAAGCACGTGGCCATCAGCCTGATGCTGATCGGCGTACCGTTCATCCTCATCGTGCGCCAGCCCGACCTTGGCACGGCATTGCTGATCCTGGCCGGGGGCGCCTTCGTGCTGTTCATGGGAGGCCTGCGCTGGCGCTGGATCCTGACCGCGATCGGGGCAGCGGTGCCAGTGGCGGTGGCCATGTGGTTCTTCTTCATGCATGACTACCAGAAACAGCGCGTGCTGACCTTCCTCGACCCCGAGAGCGACCCATTGGGCACGGGCTGGAACATCATCCAGTCGAAAGCGGCCATTGGCTCGGGCGGGGTCTTCGGCAAGGGCTGGCTGCTGGGCACCCAGTCGCACCTGGACTTCCTGCCCGAGAGCCACACCGACTTCATCATCGCCGTGCTCGGCGAGGAATTCGGCCTGGTCGGCATCTGCGCCTTGCTGCTGCTGTACCTGCTGCTGATCGGCCGCGGGCTGGTGATCACCGCCCAGGCGCAGACCCTCTATGGCAAGTTGCTGGCGGGCAGCCTGACCATGACTTTCTTTGTATACGTGTTCGTCAATATCGGTATGGTCAGCGGCCTGCTACCCGTGGTGGGTGTGCCGCTGCCCTTCATCAGCTATGGCGGAACTTCGTTGGTGACGCTGCTGTCAGCGTTTGGCGTTCTGATGTCGATCCACACGCACCGCAAGTGGATTGCGCAAGTTTGAATAAGGTGAAGAATTTCATGCAAGCAGTGCGTGGCTGGATGGCTCGTTGTGTACCGTGGATCGGTGCGATGGGCCTGTTCGGCGCTGTCCAGCAGGCCAACGCCGGTGACTATGACGGCTCGCCACAGGTGGCTGAATTCGTCGGCGAGATGACCCGCGACTACGGGTTTGCCGGCGAGCAGCTGATGAGCGTGTTTGCCGAAGTACAGCGCAAACAGTCGATCCTCGATGCGATCTCGCGTCCGGCCGAGCGGGTCAAGCCGTGGAAGGACTACCGCCCGATGTTCCTCACCGACGCGCGCATTGCCCGCGGCGTGGACTTCTGGCGCCAGCATGAGGCCACCCTGGCGCGCGCCGAGCAGGAATACGGCGTGCCGGCCCAGGTGATCGTGTCGATCATCGGCGTCGAGACCTTCTTTGGCCGCAACACCGGCAACTTCCGGGTGCTCGACGCACTGTCGACCCTGGGCTTCGACTATCCGCCGCGCGCCGACTTCTTCCGCAAGGAATTGCGTGAGTTCCTGCTGCTGGCCCGCGAGGAACAGCTCGACCCGCTCACGCTCAAGGGTTCGTACGCGGGCGCCATGGGCCTGCCGCAGTTCATGCCCAGCAGCTTTCGCGCCTACGCCGTGGACTTCGACGGTGACGGCCACATCAACATCTGGAACAACCCGGACGATGCCATCGGCAGCGTCGCCAGCTACTTCCAGCGTCATGGCTGGGTGGGCGGCGAGGCTGTGGTCAGCCGCGCCACGGTGCGCGGCGAGCGTGTCGACGAGGGCCTGAGCCCTGGTATCGATGCGGTCAAGACCGTCGCAGAGTTGCGGGCACTGGGCTGGTCGAGTCATGATGCGCTGCGCGATGATCTGCCGGTGACCGCCTTCCGTCTCGAAGGCGAAAATGGCCCGGAATACTGGCTCGGCCTGAAGAATTTCTACGCGATCACTCGCTACAACCGCAGCGTGATGTACGCGATGGCGGTACATCAGCTATCGGACCTGCTGGTTCAAGCACGGGGCGTCAAGTAATGCGCGTACTGTTCAACACTTCCTCTTTCAAGCTGCTGGCCTGCGCCGCCGCCGGTCTCGTTCTGGCCAGCTGCTCCAGCACCCGCGCGCCGCAGACATCGCAGCAGCAGGGCTCTGTCGTACGTGCCCAGCCGGGCCTGGACATCAACCGGGCCCACAAGGACGGCGCGCCGTGGTGGGATGTCGATGTCACGAAGATCCCCGATGCCACGCCGACCGTGCATACCGGCAACTACAAGGCCAACCCTTATACCGTGCTGGGAAAGACCTACTTCCCCATCCAGGACTCGCGCAACTATCGCGCCGAGGGCACGGCGTCGTGGTACGGCACCAAGTTCCATGGCCAGAATACCGCCAACGGTGAGGTCTACGACCTCTACGGCATGAGCGCGGCGCACAAGACCCTGCCGCTGCCGGCCTATGTGCGGGTGACCAACCTGGACAACAACCGCGTGGTGGTGCTGCGGGTCAACGACCGCGGGCCGTTCTATTCCGATCGGATCATCGACCTGTCCTACGCAGCGGCCAAGAAGCTCGGCTACGCCGAAAGCGGCACCGCCCGGGTGCGCGTCGAGGGCATCGACCCGCAGCAGTGGTGGGCCCAGCGGGGCCAGGCAGCACCGATGGTCCTGCAACAGCCGCAGGTAGCCCAGACCAAGCCGCTGCCAGCCACCACCGGCCGCGTCGAACAGTGGACCCCGCCACCGCAGCAGCACGCCGCGGCCGTGGTGCCGGTGCAGGTTGCCAGCAACAACGCCATCGGCAACAGCGGTGGCCTGTTCCTGCAGGTTGGCGCCTTCGCCAACCCGGATGCCGCTGAGCTGCTGCGTTCCAAGCTCAGCAGCATGGTCAGTGCGCCGGTGTTCATCAGTTCCATCGTGCGCAACCAGCAGACCCTGCACCGCGTGCGCCTGGGGCCGATCAGCAGCCAGGGCGAAGCCCAGCAGATGCAGGACAGCGTGCGCCTGGCCAATCTTGGCCAGGCCAAGGTGGTCACGGCGGACTGACAGAGAGCTGTCGGTTTTGTCATGTAGCGGGTAACGCGCCCATGTACAATGGTCGTTTTGCCCGCAAGGCCCCGGCCTGTTAACTTTTTGCCCATGAGGGCATGAGCCCATTAGCCATTTCGAGAGACGGATGAACATCACCTCCTTTGCCAAACGCCTTTGCCTGCTTGTACCGCTGATGATCACCCCTGCCGCGTTCGCGGCAGAGCAGATGATGCCGTCGCCGCCGCAACTGGCAGCCAAGTCCTACGTGCTCATGGAAGCGTCCAGCGGTAATGTCCTGGTCGAGAACAATGGTGACGAGCGTCTCCCGCCGGCCAGCCTGACCAAACTGATGACCGCCTACATCGCCACCCTCGACATCCGTCGTGGTCAGATCGGCGAGAACGACCCCGTTACCGTCAGCGAAAACGCCTGGCGCACCGGTGGCTCGCGGATGTTCATCAAGGTCGGCAGCCAGGTCAGCGTGAGCGACCTGCTGCACGGCATCATCATCCAGTCCGGCAACGACGCCAGCGTGGCCCTGTCCGAGCACATCGCCGGCAGCGAAGACGCCTTTGCCGACATGATGAACAAGACCGCCGCGGACCTGGGCATGAGCAACACCCACTTCATGAACCCGACCGGCCTGCCGCACCCCGAGCACTACTCCTCGGCGCATGACATGGCGGTACTGGCTCGCGCGATCATCGACGAGGATCCGGCTCACTATGCGATCTACTCGCAGAAAGAGTTCTACTGGAACAACATCAAGCAGCCCAACCGCAACCTGCTGCTGTGGCGCGACAAGACCGTCGACGGCCTGAAGACCGGCCACACCGACGAGGCTGGCTACTGCATGGTGTCCTCGGCCGTGCGAGACGGCATGCGCCTGATCGCCGTGGTGTTCGGCACCAACAGCGAACAAGCGCGCGCTGCCGAAACCCAGAAGCTGCTGACCTACGGTTTCCGCTTCTTCGAAACCCAGACCTTCTACCAGAAAGGTACCGAGCTGACCCAGGCCCAGGTCTGGAAGGGCGCGACCAACGTCATCAAGGCCGGCCTTGCCGACGACCTGAGCATGACCATGCCCAAAGGCCAGCTCAAGCGCCTGGCTGCCAACATGATGCTCAACCCCCAGCTGACCGCGCCCATCGCCAAAGGTGACGTGATCGGCAAAGTCGAAGTCAAACTCGATGACAAGGTTGTCCACAGCGCTGACCTGATTGCCCTGGACGGCGTCGAGGAAGCTGGTTTCTTCGGCCGTATGTGGGATAGCATCCGCCTGTTCTTCTACGGGTTGTTCAACTGATACGTGACCTGCCGCGCCCCCGCCTTGTTCTGGTGGGGGCGCCGTTGTTGCCACGGCTTACGAGGCCGTTACTGCCATGAGCGAAGCTGACGTCAAGTCGCATAAAATCGAATTCCCCTGCGCCGATTATCCGATCAAGGTGATCGGTGACACCGTTGTAGGTTTCAGGGACACGGTGATCGAGATCCTGAGCAAATACGCCCAGGTCGACCTGAGCACCCTGGCCGAGCGTCAGAGCAAGGAAGGCAAGTACACGACGGTGCAACTGCACATCGTTGCCACCGGCGAAGACCAGCTGCACAACATCAACAGCGCCCTGCGCGCGACCGGCATCGTCAAAATGGTGCTGTGATGCCTGTTACCCTCGGCTTTCGCGATCTCGGCCAGATGCCATACGAGCCGGTGCTGGCGGCCATGCGCCGCTTCACCGACCAGCGTACGGCCGAGACTGGCGACGAAGTCTGGCTGGTGGAACACCTTCCGGTGTTCACCCAGGGCCAGGCGGGCAAGGCCGAGCACTTGCTGATACCGGGCGAGATCCCGGTGGTGCAGACCGACCGGGGCGGCCAGGTGACCTATCACGGTCCCGGGCAGCTGGTGGCCTATCTGCTGCTCGATGTACGCCGGCTGGGTTTTGGCGTGCGCGAGCTGGTCAGCCGCATCGAGCGCAGCCTGATCGGCTTGCTGGCAAGTTTTGACGTCGAGGCCGCGGCCAAGCCCGATGCGCCCGGCGTGTATGTCGATGGGGCGAAGATCGCTTCCCTCGGCCTGCGGATTCGCAACGGCTGTTCGTTCCACGGCCTTGCCCTGAACGTTGACATGGACCTCGCGCCATTTCGCCGAATCAACCCCTGCGGGTATGCGGGGCTGGCCATGACCCAGCTGCGCGATCAGGCAGGGCCGATCGATCTTTCCGAGGTCAGGACAAGGCTGCGCGGACAGCTGGTCAAGCACCTCGACTATGCTGAGCAGACGACCCTCACGGGCGGAATCGACTGAATATGACTATTGTGCAAGAAGCCGTGCCTAACCTGATACCGACCCAGGATGTCTCCCCACGCCCGGCCCCGCGGCCGAAGGTCGAGGCGGGCGTCAAACTGCGGGGCGCCGACAAGGTAGCCCGGATCCCGGTAAAGATCATTCCCACCGACGAGCTGCCGAAGAAGCCAGACTGGATTCGCGTGCGTATTCCGGTCTCGCCTGAAGTCGACCGCATCAAGCAACTGCTGCGCAAGCACAAGCTGCACAGTGTGTGCGAGGAAGCCTCCTGCCCGAACCTGGGCGAGTGCTTCTCTGGCGGTACCGCGACCTTCATGATCATGGGCGACATCTGTACCCGCCGCTGCCCGTTCTGTGACGTCGGCCACGGCCGGCCGAAGCCGCTGGACCTGGACGAGCCCAAGAACCTCGCCGTCGCCATCGCCGACCTTCGCCTCAAGTACGTGGTGATCACCTCGGTGGACCGCGACGACTTGCGCGACGGTGGTGCCCAGCACTTCGCCGACTGCATCCGCGAGATCCGCGCCCTGACTCCTGGCATCCAGCTGGAGACACTGGTGCCGGACTACCGCGGGCGCATGGACGTGGCCCTGGCCATTACGGCCCAGGAGCCGCCGGACGTGTTCAACCACAACCTTGAAACCGTGCCGCGCCTGTACAAGGCCGCGCGCCCGGGTTCGGACTACCAGTGGTCGCTGACCTTGCTGGAGAAGTTCAAGGAGCTGGTGCCGCACGTACCGACCAAGTCCGGCCTGATGCTCGGCCTGGGCGAGACCGACGAGGAAGTGATCGAAGTGATGCAGCGCATGCGCGAGCACAACATCGACATGCTGACGCTCGGCCAGTACCTGCAGCCTTCGCGCAGCCACCTGCCGGTGCAGCGCTTCGTGCACCCGGACACCTTCGCCTGGTTCGCCGAGGAAGGCTACCGGATGGGCTTCAAGAACGTCGCGTCCGGCCCGTTGGTGCGTTCCTCGTACCACGCCGACCAGCAGGCGCATGAGGCTCGGATCAAGCTCTGAGCCTTTGTGGGTTGACGATGCCGATGCGCGCCGTGAGGCGGCATCGGCATTTTTGTTTGCAGAGGGAAACAAAAGAATGAACAACGCCTGTCCAGCCAACCTGGATTCACGCTTGCCGGGGCCACTGCCGCATCACGCACGCTTTGCCATCATCGCGCCCGCTGGCCCCGCACGGCTGGATGCGGAGCGGGCCCGGGAATGGTTCGAGAGCCGGGGTTATCACTGCGAGCTGATGCCCGGGGTTAGCCAGGCCCAAGGCTACCTGGCCGGGTCCGACGAAATCCGCCTGCACGACCTGCACGCCGCCTTCGCTGATCCGCGGATCGACGCGATCCTGTGCATGCGCGGCGGGTACGGCAGCATGCGATTGCTGGACAAGATCGACTTCGAGCTGCTTCGGCGCAATCCCAAGCCGCTGATTGGCTATAGCGATGTCACGGCGCTGCACACGGCTATTGCCCGGCACGCCGGTTTCATTACCTTCCATGGCGCGATGCTCAATGCCGACCTGCTGGGAGAGAAGCTCGAGCCTACGCTTGGCTCGTTGCTGGCGCAGCTGCACGGACGCCTTGGCAACGGCAGTGTGCTGCAGCATCCTCCAGCTTATCCGCTGAGCGAAATACTGCCCGGCACGGCAAGCGGCCGTTTGATGGGTGGCAATCTGTCCATGCTGGCGGCAACCCTGGGTACGCCGGGGGAGGCAAGCCTCGCGGGCTGCATCCTGTACATGGAGGACATCAACGAGCCGTTGTACCGGATCGACCGGCTGCTGACCCAATTGCGGCTGGCGGGCAGGCTTGCTGGAGTGCGCGGAGTGCTGGCAGGGGATTTCGCGGGGATAACGGTCGAGGCAATGACGCCATTGCTGCAGGATATCTTCGGGCCGCTGGGCGTGCCCGTCCTGGCTGGGTGGCGCAGTGGGCATTGCAATCCGAACCTGTGTTTGCCGCTTGGGGCACAGGTTCGGTTGGACAGCAGTGCGGGGACCCTGACCCTGGAACAGGATCTCTTCAGGCTCTAAAGCCAACGCCGTCCCCGTGTAGGAGCGGCCTCGTGTCGCGAAATGAGGGCGTAGCCCTCACCCAGGCGCAAAATAGCCGCGTTGTGCGATGGCAGCAGGGGACACCGCATGCAGTCCGATACCCTTGCAGCGCTCTGCGATTCTGGGGCCGCTTCGCGGCCCTTTCGCGACACGAGGCCGCTCCTACACGGGGGATCGAGGTTCTAGGGCTGGCGCAGGCTCTCGAGCAACTTGTGCGTCGGGTAGCCATCCGCTGGCCAACCCAGCGCTTGCTGCGCCGCGCGGATCGCCTTGCGGGTATTGGCGCCGATGATGCCGTCGGCGTTGCCGGCCTCATGCCCGCTGGAGTTGAGCAGACTCTGCAGCTCCATGCGCTCGCTGCGGCTCAACGGCAGGTCGTCCTTGGGCCAGGCACCTGCGATGTAGCCCCAGTTGGAGAACCGGTCACCGAGCAGGCTCACCGCCAATGCGTAGGACGACGAGTTGTTGTACTTGAGAATCGCGCGGAAGTTGTCGAGCACCAGGAACGCCGGGCCCCGCGCGCCAGCCGGCAGCAACAGGGCCGCGGACAGTTGGCCGCTGCCGTCGGGCAGGCGGGTGCCGGTGGGCATCTTCAGGCCCAGCTGCAGCCACTCGTTGACCGTCTTGCGCTGCACGCCATCGGCCAGGAAGAAGTCGAAGCCCGGTGCCAGCTGTACTTCGAAGCCCCAGGGCTCGTTGCTTTTCCAGCCCGAGCTTTGCAGGTAATGAGCGGTCGAGGCCAAGGCGTCGGCGGTGCTGTTCCAGATATCGCGACGGCCGTCGCCATCAAAATCGACTGCATGGGTGTCGTAGGTCGTCGGGATGAACTGCGTCTGGCCCATGGCGCCGGCCCACGAGCCGCGCATGGCCTCGGGCTGGATATCACCGTTCTGCAGGATCTTCAGCGCGGCCAGCAACTGGTCGTGCGCGAAGGTCGGCCGACGGCCTTCGTAGGCCAGGGTCGCCAGCGAGCGGATGACTGACTTGTTGCCCTGGAACTTGCCGTAGTTGCTCTCCATGCCCCACACCGACACCAGCACCTGGCGGTCGACGCCATAGCGTTGCTCGATGCGGGTCAGCAGCTCGGCGTTCTCTTCCAGCAGGGCCTTGCCCTGGCGCACGCGCAGTGGCGAGAGAGCGCCGTCAAGGTATTCCCACACCGGACGGGTGAATTCTGGCTGGCTGCGATCCGCCTTGATCACGTCCATGTCGGGCGTGATGCCCTGGAAGGCATGGTCGAAGAGGCTGGCGTTGATACCGGCCTGCAAGGCTTGCTGGCGGAAACCGTCCTGCCACTGGGCGAAGGTCTGCGCAGGCTGGATGTCGGTACTGACATCGGACACGGGGCTGGGCAGGGGCACGGCTGCGGCGGGCTGGGCTGAGGCCAGCGGGAGAGCGTCGGCGGCGGTAGGTTTTTCCGCGCAGGCGACGAGCAGGATGAGGCTGGAGGCCGCGATCAGCTGGCGAGGTTGCCAGCGCTGGGAAAGACGAAGGGGCATGCACAGGTCCAGGAATTGCAGGTCAGGTGCCGACCATATCATGCCTGTGGCGTTCGTGCTTCATGCGGCCAAAAAGTGAGAAGCCTCCCAATCTCTCGATTGGAAGGCTTCGCGGCGGTAGCTGCCTTTGCCTTTGCCCGATTGCTCCTGGCGGGAGCGGAAGAGGGGTTGGGCGACGATCGACTTGGCTTTGTTGGGTCTTTTTTGTTGCGGCTTTTTGCTCATGGCGCGTCCCTGGGTGAGGGGTGGGGTACGGCGCGCACTCTAAGACCAGCGGGGGGTGGTGACCAATTGATTGTATGTATCGGCGGTGTGTCAGGGCTGGCCTCTTCGCTGGCTTGCCAGCGAAGAGGGCGGACCTGGCACTGCAGGATTACTGGGCGGGAAGCGCCAGGCGCTGCCCTGCCATCAGCAGGCTCAACCGCGACAGGCTCACCCACGGCGATCCCTCGGCCTGGCCTTTGATCTGCGCATCGATGCGCTGGGCATCCTGCAACAGCTGCGCCCAGCGCTGTGCTGACATCCGCTGCAGGGCCTTGCTCACCAGCGGGCGACGTTTATCCCATACCGGCGGGCGGGCCTGGCTGAAGGCCTTGTCCAGTGGCACGCCCTGGCTGAACTGCTGGGCCAGACCGGCCAGCAGCCGCAGTTCGCGGGCCAGTGCCCAGAGAATCACCGGCGGCTCGACACCTTCGCCGCGCAAACCCTCCAGCATCCGCAGCGCATGCGCCGCCTCGCCGTTGAGAATGGCATCGACCAGCCCGAACACGTCGAAGCGGGCACTGTCAGCCACGGCCCCCTGGACAGTTTCGACCGTGATCTGACTGCCTTCGGCCACCAGCTTGAGCTTCTCGATTTCCTGGGCAGCGGCCAGCAGGTTGCCTTCCACTCGCGCGGCTATCAGCTCCACTGCTTCGCGCTGGGCCGACAAGCCGGCCTGTGCAAGCCGCTGGTTGATCCACTGGGGCAGTTGATGGCTGTCCACCGGCCAGATCTGGATGAACTGGCAGTGCTGGCCTTCGATCAGGGCCTTGCCCCACTTGGTCTTCTGCGCGCTGCCATCGAGCTTGGGCAGGCTGATCAGCAGCAGGGTGTCTTCCGCTGGCCGGCTGCAGTACTCGATGAGCGCAGCGGCGCCCTTGTCACCCGGCTTGCCGGTGGGCAGTCGCAGTTCAAGCAGGCGGCGCTGGGCAAACAGCGACAGGCTGGCGCCCGCCTGGAGCAAGGTACCCCAGTCGAAGTTGGCGTCGGCACTGAAGACCTGGCGTTCGTCGAACCCCTGCTTGCGAGCAGCGGCGCGGATAGCGTCGGCAGCTTCCTGGCACAGCAGCGGGTCATCGCCGCTGACGATATAGACAGGCGCAAGGTTGCCTTGCAGGTGTTTGGTGAGCTGGGCGGGAGTGAGCTTCATGGGGGAGGGCGGGGCACCAGGGTGCCCCTTTCAGACTCAGTTGGCAGGCAGTTCCAGGGGAGACTGCTGAGGCGTGGCGTCCTGGGCACGGCGCGCCGCGTCCAGTGCCTCGGCCTCGGCACGGGCGCGTTCGTCGGCTTCCTGCTGCAGGTGCTCGAGCTGGGTCGGGGTCAGCAGTTGCAGGCGAACCAGCATGGCCTGTACCAGGTCCTGGCGCAGTTCGTTGCGCGTGCGCGTTGCGTCCTGTTCCGAGCCGGTGATGTTGTTGCCGTCATGGATGTAGACCTTGCGCACCTGGACCTTGTCATCGAGCAACTGAGCGTTGTTCAGGCCGGCGATGGTGTAGCTCAGCGTGGTGGTGAGCTCATACTCGGCCGAACGGCTGCCGCCGGTGTAGCTCGCCGCGCGGCGGTCTTCCTGTTCGTTGGTCAGGATCAGCTTGTATGGCGCGCCCGCATGGACGTCGACGCCGCTGTTCTGCAGCACCTGGCGCAGTTGGGTGACGGTATCGCCATAGGCATTGCGCGCGCTGACATCCAGTTCCTTGATGGCCATCTCGGTGTCGCCCGTGCCACGCAGCTGGAAACCGCAGGCGCTGAGCAGTACGGCCAGGCCCATTACCAGCAGATTGCGTTTGATCATGTTGTTGCTCCCTTGTGGGCCGATTCCGCCCGCCCGCGTGTTGCGCGGGCGGACGTTGCCATCAGTTGGCGACGATGTTGACCAGCTTGCCTGGTACCACGATGACCTTGCGGATAGTCAGGCCATCGAGGAAGCGCAGCACGTTCTCGTTGCCGCGCGCAGCCGCCTCGACTTCCTCGCGGCTGGCCGCGGCAGGCATTTCGATCTGGCCGCGCAGCTTGCCGTTGACCTGGATCACCAGCACGATGCTGTCCTGCACCAGTGCGCTTTCGTCGACGACAGGCCAGCTGGCGTCGATCACGGCGCCCTCGTGGCCCAGGCAGTTCCACAGCTCATGGCTGATGTGCGGGGTGATCGGCGCCAGCAGCAGGGCGACGGTCTCCAGGCCTTCCTGCAGCAGGGCGCGGTCTTGCGCGGTAGCCTGCGGGGCTTTTTCGAGCACGTTCATCAAGGTCATTACCTGGGCAATGGCGGTGTTGAACTTGTGGTGCTGGCCCACATCGGTGCTGGCTTGCCTGATCGCCGCATGAATGGCGCGGCGCACGGTTTTCTGTGCGTCGTCCAGGGCAGCGATATCGAGCGTGCCTGGCAGGCCCTGGCTGACGTGTGCCTGGGCGAGGCGCCAGACGCGGCGCAGGAAGCGGCTGGCGCCTTCGACGCCGGAGTCCGACCATTCCAGGCTCATGTCAGGCGGCGAGGCGAACATCATGAACAGGCGGCAGGTATCGGCGCCGTAGGCATCGATCATCGACTGAGGGTCGACGCCGTTGTTCTTGGACTTGGACATCTTCTCGGTGCCGCCGATTTCCACCGGCAGGCCGTCGGTCTTCAGGCGGGCGCCAATGATCTTGGCCTTGGCATCGCGCTCGATTTCGACATCGGCCGGGTTGAACCAGTCCTTGCCGCCGTTGCTGGCCACGCGGTAGTAGGTCTCGGCGACCACCATGCCCTGGGTCAGCAGGTTCTTGAACGGTTCGTTGGACGTGACCAGGCCTTCGTCACGCATCAGCTTGTGGAAGAAGCGCGCGTACAGCAGGTGCAGGATGGCGTGTTCGATGCCGCCGATGTACTGGTCCACCGGCAGCCAGTGGTTGGCGGCCTTCGGATCGACCATGCCACCCTCGTAGTTCGGCGAGGCATAGCGGGCGAAGTACCAGGACGACTCGACAAAGGTGTCCATGGTGTCGGTTTCGCGCTTGGCCGCAGTGCCGCATGTCGGGCAGGTGCACTCGTAGAACTCGGGCATGCGCGCCAGTGGCGAACCGGCGCCATCCGGCACCACGTTTTCCGGCAGGGTAACCGGCAGCTGGTCTTCAGGCACCGGCACGTCGCCGCACGACGGGCAGTGGATGATCGGGATCGGGCAGCCCCAGTAGCGCTGGCGGCTGATGCCCCAGTCGCGCAGGCGGAACTGGGTGCGTGACTTGCCCAGTCCCTTGCGGATCAGGGCAACTTCGATGGCGTCGAAGGCGCCAGCGAAGTCCAGGCCATCGAAGGCGCCGGAGTTGATCACCTGGCCGTGCTCGCCATAGGCAGGCTGCCATTCGCTGCCGACGTCATCGCCAGCGCTGGTACGCACCACGGCCTTGATCGGCAGATCGTACTTGTGGGCAAATTCGAAGTCGCGCTCGTCGTGGGCCGGCACGGCCATGACCGCGCCATCGCCGTAGTGGATCAGCACATAGTTGGCGACCCATACAGGCAGCTTCTCGCCGGTCAGTGGATGCTCGACGAACAGGGAAGTGGGCATGCCCTTCTTCTCCTGGGTGGCGACGTCGGCTTCGGCGACGCTGCCGCTCTTGCATTCATCGATGAAGGCCTGCAGCGCCGGGTTACCCTCGGCGGCCTGGGTGGCCAGGGGGTGCTCGGCGGCAACGGCCACATAAGTGGCGCCCATCAGGGTGTCGGGACGGGTGGTGAAGACCTTCAGCGCGCCTTCGTGGCCGATGCTCGCCTGGTCGTACGGGAACTGTACTTCCATGCCGCGCGACTTGCCGATCCAGTTGCGCTGCATGGTCTTGACCTGTTCAGGCCAGCCCGGCAGCTCGTCGAGGCTTTCGAGCAGCTCGTCGGCGTAGTCGGTGATGCGGAAGTAGTACATCGGGATCTCGCGCTTTTCGATCAGCGCGCCCGAACGCCAGCCACGGCCGTCGATGACCTGCTCGTTGGCCAGGACGGTCTGGTCGGCGGGGTCCCAGTTGACGGTGCCGTTCTTGCGGTAGATGACACCCTTCTCGAACAGGCGGGTGAACAGCCACTGCTCCCAGCGGTAGTAGTCCGGCTTGCAGGTGGTGACTTCACGCGACCAGTCGATGGCCAGGCCCAGGCTCTTGAGCTGGGTCTTCATGTAGTCGATGTTCTCGTACGTCCACTTGGCCGGGGCGACGTTGTTTTTCATCGCCGCGTTTTCGGCCGGCATGCCGAAGGCGTCCCAGCCCATTGGCTGCAGGACGTTCTTGCCGAGCATGCGCTGGTAGCGGGCGATCACGTCGCCGATGGTGTAGTTGCGCACGTGCCCCATGTGTAGCTTGCCGCTCGGGTACGGGAACATCGACAGGCAATAGTAAGTGTCCTTGCCTGGCTGTTCACTGACGGCAAACGACTGTTGCTCATCCCAGAAAGTCTGGGCGGCGGCTTCGATGTCACGGGGCTGATATTGTTCGTGCATGGCTACTTTTGCGCTGAGAGATGAGAGACCCTATCCAGGCAGCGAAGCTCGCTGCATCCGGCAATCCGGTGTCAAAAGAGTGAGCGCCGTAGCATACAGGACCGTCGCGCGTAGAGGGAAACCCTGATTGCATCGCGCGCCCCGGCCCTGCGGCCTGCGGGCCGTTGGTCGCGGCGCCCGGCTGCTTTTTACAGTGACGCTAAGCTCAGGTGTGGGGGAGATGTTCTTATCTTCAATGAGGTGAACGGATGGGAGAGTCGCAGCTACCCGTAACGAAACCGGAGCTATATGAACGCCTGATCGATCGACTGGGCCTGGCGCTGGAAGTGGCCAGGACATCTGTGCAATTACGTGATGAAACACCTGTCGAACTTGAGCTGCGCGGCCTGAGCCACGCCGAGTTCGAGGTGATCAAGGCTTATCTGGACACGCTTGCCGAAGGCCGTATTGCAAGTGCCGGTGCTTATCAGCAATCGGAGCCGCCACCGGGAGCCAAGGTCATCTGGCTCAAGGACAAGAGGCGCTCGTCCCTCACCGCAATATCCAGGACGCTGCCACTCAGATAGCCGTTCGGGTGTGCCGGCGCAATCAGGAGTGCGCCAGAAATCAGAGACATTTCACCAATCGGCGCCGCCCGCGCACTTGTGGGCTGGCGCCGATTTTCTTAGGCTGCGCACCTTCCATGGAGGTGCCCGATGCCCATTCGCTACCTGATCAAACACTGGCTCTTGCCCCCTGGCGGTCTGCTGCTGTTGCTGCTGGCCGCCTGGCTGTTGCGCAAGCGCTGGCCGCGGCTGGCGGGGCTGTGCTTCGCGCTGGGGCTGGGTGGATTGTGGGTCATGAGCCTGCCGCTAGTGGTGGAGCAGGCGGCGCGGCAACTCGAGACCGAACGGCCCCTGGACCCGAGCGAGTGGGCAGGGCTGGCCAAGCACGCCGATGCCATCGTGATTCTCGGGGCTGGGCGAGAGCGCGGTGACCCGGCCTGGGGCGGGGAGGACCAGCCCGCGGTGGTGGCCCTGGAGCGATTGCGCTATGGGGCCCAGCTTGCCAAGGCTTCCGGCCTGCCAGTGCTGACCACCGGCGGCCTGCATTACGGCACACCGCCAAGCGAGGCTCAGTTGATGGGCGACAGCTTGCAGCGGGACTTTGGCGTAGACGTGAAATGGAAGGAACAGGCCAGCCGCACTACCTGGGAAAATGCCCGGATGACGGCCGAGATCTTGCGGCCGCTGGGCGTGCGCCGGGTCGTGGTGGTGACCCAGGCCTGGCACATGCAGCGCTCGCGCTGGAGCTTCGAGCAGGCCGGTTTCGAAGTGGTGCCGGCGCCGGTGGGGGCGCTGGGGCGTGACCATGGGCGGCCGTTCTGGGGGTTGCTGCCTGAGGGGCGGGCGGTATGGCAGAGCGCGCAGTTGTTGAACGAGGCGGTGGGGTTGGTGGGGTATCGGTTGTTCTACTGACACAGCCTGGGGCCGCTTTGCGGCCCATCGCGGGACAAGCCCGCTCCCACAGGATGGTGAGTTGCACCCCCAGAAGCTGGAAACCCATCCAGCTTCCCGAGCCCGAGCACTCTGTGGGAGCGGGCTTGTCCCGCGATGGGCTGCAAAGCAGCCCTAAGGCCTACACCGTCTTGGCGATCCGCGACGCCAGCAACGCCCACCCAAACAACAGCAGACACACCACCGCCAACGGCCACGACCGCCATTGCAGGTACGGCGTCAGCTGCTGCATCGGCACCACTTCCCCATAGAGAATCGCCCGCTCGAACTGCGGCACCTGCGCGGTGATCTTGCCGAATGGATCGATCAGCCCGGTGACGCCGTTGTTGGTGGCGCGGATCATCCAGCGGCCCGCCTCCAGGGCACGCATCTGGGCCATCTGCAAATGCTGCAGCGGGCCGATCGAGGTGCCGAACCAGGTGTCATTGCTGATCGTCAGGAGAATGTTGCTGCGTGCGGCAAGGCTCGCGGCGAACTCCGGGTAGACCACTTCGTAGCAGATGTACGGGGCGATCTGGTAACCCTTGGCCTGCAACATCGCCTGGTCGGCCGGGCCGCGGGCAAAGTCCGACATCGGCAGGTCGAAGAAGGCGATGACCCCGCGCAGCATGTCCTGCAGCGGTACGTACTCGCCAAAGGGCACCAGCTTCTGCTTGAGGTAGGTGCCTTCGCCTTCGCCGCTGACCGTTATGCCGTTGTAATAGCGGCGCTGCCCTTGCTCCACCTGGCGTACTGGCACGCCGGTGATGAGCGCGCTGTGACGGTCGCCGGCAAAGCGGCCCATCATGTCGATGTAGCCCTGAGCCTGGTCCTTGAGGATCGGCACCGCGGTTTCCGGCCATACCAGCAGGTCGACAGGCCTGGAGCTGAAGCTCATGTCACGATAGAGGGCGAGCTGTGCGTCGATGTGCGCCGGGTCCCATTTCAGGTCCTGCTCGACGTTGCCTTGCAAGGCAGCGACCTTGAGCGGTGCGCCAGCAGGGCTGGTCCAGGCGTGGCCCTTCAGCGCCAGTCCGGCAACCCATGGTGCGAGCAGCAGCACTGCACCGGCCGCCAGGAACGACGGCCGGGCGCGCAGGCGGTGCAGGTTGCACAGCAGCGCGGCGCTCAGCGCCAGGACGAACGAGACCAGCCATACGCCGCCCACGGGCGCGAGGCCGGCGAGCGGGCCGTCGAGCTGGCTGTAGCCGGAGTAGAGCCATGGGAAGCCGGTGAGGAACCAGCCCCTGAACGCTTCCTGCAATACCCACAAGGCGGCAAAGCACAGGGCATCGGCCAGGGGCGCCTCGCTGCGCCGCAGCCAGCGCGCCCAGAGCCACGCGGGCAAGGCGAAAAACCAGGCGATGGCAGCGAAGAATGCCACCAGCAGCAGCGTGGCCAGCAATGGCGAGGCGCCGCCGTAGGTGTTGATGCTGACGTAGATCCAGCTGGTACCGGCGCCATACAGCCCGAATCCGTAGCACCAGCCACGGCCCAGGGCCTGGCGAGGGCTCAGCTCGCGCAGCCCCAGGTAGAACAGGCCCACCGCGAGCAAGGCCAACGGCCAGATATCGAATGGCGCCAAGGCCAGGGAAGTAATGGCACCGGCCGCCACGGCCAGCAGGTTACCGGGCCAGCCGGGACGGGTGATCCAGCGCATGTAGATCCTTAGCGGTTGATAGGCGTCAGGCGCAGCAGGTGAATCCGGCGGCTGTCAGCGTTGAGGATGCGGAAACGGTAAGGACCGATCTCGGTGGTCTCGTTGCGCTTGGGAAGATGGCCGAAGGCGCTCATCACCAGGCCACCGACCGTGTCGAACTCGTCGTCCGAGAACGCGGTGTCGAAGAACTCGTTGAAGTTCTCGATCGGCGTCAGGGCCTTGATCAGGAAGTCGCCGCTGGGCAGCGGCTTGATGTAGCTGTCTTCCTCGACGTCATGCTCGTCCTCGATGTCGCCGACGATCTGCTCGAGCACGTCCTCGATGGTCACCAGGCCCGCCACGCCGCCGTACTCGTCGATGACGATGGCCATGTGGTTGTGGTTGGCGCGGAACTCGCGCAGCAGCACGTTGAGACGCTTGGACTCGGGCACGAAGGTGGCCGGGCGCAGCAGGTCCTTGATGTCGAACGTGTCGCCGTTTTCCTTGAGGATCAGCGGCAGCAGGTCCTTGGCCAGCAAGACTCCGAGCACATCGTCGTGGCCTTCGCCGATCACCGGATAGCGCGAGTGCGCGGCGTCGATCACCGCCGGCAGGAACTCGCGTGGCGACTGGTTGACCTTGATGCTGATCATCTGCGAGCGCGGCACCATGATGTCGCGCACCTGCAGGTCGGCGACCTGGATGGCGCCTTCGACGATGGTCAGCGCTTCGCTGTCGAGCAGCTTGTTCTGATGGGCTTCGCGCAGCAGCTCAAGGAGCTCCTGGCGGTTTTTCGGCTCATGGACAAAAGCCTGGGTCAGTTTACCCAGCCAGGACTTCTGCCCGTTGCTCGATCGGTCTTCGCTCATGGCGGTTACTCGTGTTCCTTGCAGGTATCAGTGTGTGGTGTGTCGGATTCGTCGTCGGCGTACGGGTCTGGATGACCCAGTTCGGCGAGCAGAGTTCGTTCGAGGGCTTCCATCTCTTCAGCTTCATCGTCATCGATGTGGTCGTAGCCGAGCAGGTGCAGGCAACCGTGGATGACCAGGTGCGCCCAGTGGGCCTCGAGGGACTTGCCCTGTTCGGCCGCTTCGCGCTCGACCACCGGGATGCAGATCACCAGGTCGCCCAGCAGCGGGATGTCGAGCAGCTCGTCCGGCACGTCGGCCGGGAACGACAGCACGTTGGTCGCGTAGTCCTTGTGCCGGTACGTGTGGTTGAGCTCGCGGCCTTCTGCCTCGTCGACCAGGCGGATGGTCATCTCGGAGTCGGCGCTGCGCTGGCGCAAGGCAAGCTCGCACCAGCGGCGGAAGTCGTCATCAAGCGGGGCGGCGGCATCCGTGGCCCGTTGCAGGTCGAGTTCAAGCATCGCCGACGCTACCCTCGGGCTTGGCCGCACGCGTCTCGAAGCGCTCGTAGGCTTCGACGATGCGCTGGACCAGCGGATGGCGCACCACGTCCTTGGGCTGGAAGTGCGTGAAGCTGATGCCCGGCACGTCCTTGAGCACGTCGATGACATGGGCCAGGCCCGACTTGGTGCCGCGCGGCAGGTCGACCTGGGTGATGTCACCGGTGATCACCGCGGTAGAGCCGAAGCCGATGCGGGTCAGGAACATCTTCATCTGCTCGACGGTGGTGTTCTGGCTCTCGTCGAGAATGATGAAGCTGTTGTTCAAGGTGCGGCCACGCATGTAGGCCAGCGGGGCGATCTCGATCACCTGGCGCTCGATCAGCTTGGCCACGTGCTCGAAGCCGAGCATCTCGTACAAGGCGTCGTACAGCGGGCGCAGGTACGGGTCGATCTTCTGGGCCAGGTCGCCCGGCAGGAAGCCGAGCTTCTCGCCCGCCTCGACTGCGGGGCGTACCAGCAGGATGCGCCGGACCTGTTCACGCTCCAGGGCGTCGACCGCGCAGGCCACGGCCAGGTAGGTCTTGCCGGTACCGGCCGGGCCTACGCCGAAGTTGATGTCGTTGGCCAGGATTTCCTTGACGTAGCGCTGCTGGTTGACGCCGCGCGGGCGGATATTGCCCTTGCGGGTGCGCAGCGACACGCTGACTTCGATGACAGCCGGGTTGTCGAGGGTTTCCACGGTGGATTCCTGGAGGTACAGGTGGACCGTTTCCGGAGACAGCTCGGTGGCCTTGGTCTCTCGATAGAGGCGGCGCAGCAGCTGCTCGGCAGAGGAGGTGGTCTTGGGGTCGCCGATCAGCTCGAACTGATTGCCGCGGTTGCGGATCTCGATGGCCAGGCGTTGCTCGATCAGGCGCAGGTGCTCGTCGAACTGCCCGCACAGATTGGCGAAGCGATGGGCCTCGAAGGGTTCGAGGATGAAACGATGAGGTTGTATGGGTGCGTTCAAGGTCGTTTTTGGCCGCTCAACGGCTAAGGAGATGAACCCAAGAATAACCCTTGCTCGGCAGTGGCGAAAGCACTTAAACGATCAAGGGTCGCGAAGGGGAGGCCGCAGGTGATTCGGCGCGGTTTGCGCGTGCGCCCGCTCTGGTATCATTCGCTACTATTTCCCTATTCTGATTGCCGCCGAACATGACCAAGCGCGAAGCACCCATCTATAAAGTGATCTTTATCAACCAGGGCCAGGTGTTCGAGATGTACGCCAAGCAGATCTTCCAGAGTGATCTGTGGGGCTTTCTTGAAGTGGAAGAGTTCGTCTTTGGCGAACGTACGCAGATGGTCGTCGATCCCAGCGAAGAGAAGCTCAAGGCCCAGTTCGAGGGCGTCGTGCGCAGCTTTGTGCCGATGCATTCGATCGTGCGCATCGACGAGGTCGAGCGTCTGGGTACCGCCAAGATCAGCGAAGCGAAAGGCATGGGCAATGTGATGCCGTTTCCGGTGCCGATGCCCGAGAAGTAGCAGGAGGGTTTTCAGGGCAGCGGAGAGAAAGGCGTACGCCCGTCGGCGTTCTGCAGTTCCAGCAGGTATTTGCGGAAGATCTGGCCGAGCACCTGGGTTGCGTGTTCCAGGTCTTCGCGGGACATCTGCGCCGAGACCTCGTCGGCCATGTCCAGGGCATCCTCGGCCCCGTTGACCGCTGCCATCTTCAGCACGATATAGGCCTGCACGTTGTTGGCGGCGACCCCTTCGCCGTGGAAGAACATGGCGCCAAGACGGTATTGCGCTTCGGCGTGGCCTTGCAGCGAAGCCTGTTCGAAGTAGCTCAGTGCCTTGTTCAGGTCGCGCGGCGCGAGAGTGCCGCTGTAGTAGAACTCGCCCAGCTCGAACTGTGCCTGTGCATCCCCCGACGCCGCCGTCTGCTCGCACGCCTTCACGGCCTTGGGCAGGTCTTCGGGCTGGACATTCAGGGTGCAGCGACCCGTCGCCGGAATCAGCAACGAATTACCGTCCTCTGCCAACGCCAGCAGGGGCTGAAGAAGCAACAGGCAGCCCAGGGAAAGGGCGCGGCCGGTGCGGTTCATGGGGATCGACTTACCTCTGCAAAGCTGCGGCCAATGTATCTGGTGGCACATTATGGGATAAGCAGCGCCAACCTTACAAAGTTTTACTCGAATTTGTGCAGGGCGAACAGCATTGTGCGCTGTCGCCCCTGCTGGAGGTAATTACCTGGCCAATTCGGCGAACGCACGCTCGGCTGCATCCAGGGTGATCTTCAGCTCGGCCTCGCCGTGGGCGATGGACGTGAAGCCTGCCTCATAGGCACTCGGCGCCAGGTACACGCCGCCTTCGAGCATCAGGTGGAAGAAGCGCTTGAAGCGCTCGACATCGCTTGCCATCACGTCTTCGAAGGTGACGATGTCGTCGGCCCCGGTGAAGTACAGCCCGAACATGGCACCTGCCTGGGTCGTGACGAAAGGCACCCCCGCGGCATCGGCACGTTGCTGCAGGCCGTCGAGCAGGCGGCTGGTGAACTCGGTCAGCTCGTCATGGAAGCCCGGGCGGCTGATCAGCTTGAGGGTGGTCAGGCCCGCAGCCATGGCCAGCGGATTGCCCGACAGGGTACCGGCCTGGTAGACCGGGCCCAGCGGTGCGATGCGCTCCATGATCTCGCGCTTGCCGCCGAAGCAGCCTACAGGCATGCCGCCGCCAACGATCTTGCCAAAGGTCGACAGGTCAGGGGTGACGCCGTAATAGCCCTGCGCGCCGCCGAGGGAAACACGGAAACCGGTCATCACTTCATCGAAGATCAGCACCACGCCATGCTTGTCGCATTGCTCGCGCAGGCCTTCGAGGAAGCCCGGTGCCGGTGGCACGCAGTTCATGTTGCCAGCCACTGGCTCGACGATGATGCAGGCAACGGTCTCACCGACTTCGGCCAGGGTCTTCTCGACCTCGGTAATGTCGTTGAACTGCAGGGTCAGCGTGTGCTTGGCGAAGTCGGCCGGCACGCCAGCGGAGCTTGGCACGCCCTGGGTCAGCAAGCCGGAACCGGCCTTGACCAGGAGGCTGTCGGAGTGGCCGTGATAGCAGCCTTCGAACTTGATGATCGCGTCACGCCCTGTGTAGCCACGGGCCAGGCGGATGGCGCTCATGGTCGCCTCGGTACCCGAGCTGACCATGCGGACCATTTCCATGGACGGCACGATCGAGCAGACAAGGTCCGCCATCTCGGTTTCCATGGCCGTCGGGGCACCGTAGGACAAACCATGCTCCAGTTGGCTGCGCACCGAAGCGAGCACCTCGGGGTGGCTGTGGCCAAGGATCATCGGACCCCAGGAACCGACGTAGTCGACATAGCGCTTGTCATCTTCGTCGGTGACGTAGGCGCCTTCGGCGTGCTTGAAGAACAGCGGAGTGCCGCCGACGCTCTTGAAAGCGCGTACCGGCGAGTTGACGCCCCCGGGAATGTGCTTCTGGGCGTTGGCGAACAGGGTTTCGGAACGGGACATGATGAAATCTCTCAAATCAGGCAGAAGCGAACAGGGCATTGAAGGCGCGGGCACGGCGGGTGACTTCCTGCGTGCTGTCGGCGCCGAACAGGCCATGGATCACCGCCAGCAGGTGCGCACCGTGGTCGACCAATGCTGCGGCGTTGTCGAGGGTGACGCCGCCGATCACGGCGATCGGCAGCTTCACGCGGGCGCGGGCTTGGCTGAGCAGTTCAAGGTCGGCCGCGGGCGCGCCGGGCTTGGTGACGGAATTGAAGAAGCGGCCGAACGCAACATAGCTGGCACCTTCGCGGGCAGCCTGCTCGGCGAGATCGACCTGGGCGTGGCACGTCGAGCCGATGATTGCGTTGCGTCCGAGCAGGGCGCGGGCCGGGGTCAGCGGGCCATCGGTCTGGCCCAGGTGCACGCCGACGCCCAGGCGTGCGGCGAGCTCGGCATCGTCGTTGATGATCAGGCGTGTGCCATAGCGGTCGCACAGCGCCTTGAGGGTTTCGGCTTCGCGCAGGCGGCGGGCCTGGTCATTGCTCTTGTCGCGATATTGCAGCAGGCAGACGCCGCCCTCGAGCGCCGCCTCCACATAAGACAGGAAGCGGCCGGCGAGCAGCTGGCTGTCGGTGATGGCATACAAGCCGCGTAATTTCATCATCGGGCCTCGAAGGGTGGAATCAGGAGCAGAAGTCCAGCGGCAGCCGGCGCGGCACGAACTGACCCTTGCCCAATTGCTCGGCGTCACGCAGGGTGCGCCACGTATAGTCCAGGGCCGAGCGCACGGCGCTTTCCAGCTGCTCGCCCAGGGCCAGGCGACCGGCGAGGGCGCTGGCCAGGGTGCATCCTGATCCATGATAGCTGCCCGGCAGGCGCTGGCAGGTCCAGGTATGACGCTGGCCGTCGCGGCTGTACAGGCGATTGTGAATTTCGTCCTCATCACCATGACCGCCGGTGATCAGCAGGTGCCGGCAATACGGCAACAGCTTTTCGGCGCATTCGTCCGCGGTGCCTTCGGGCAACTCGGCGAGGATGCGCGCTTCAGGCAGGTTTGGCGTGGCGATCATGGCCAGCGGCAGCAGGCGCTCGCGCATCGCATAGCCGACCTCGTCCCGTCCCAGGCGGCCACCGCCGCCTGCCCGCAGCACCGGGTCGCAGACCATCGGCAGGTGCGGATGGGCCATGAGCAGTTCGGCCACGGTATCGACCATCTCGATCGAACCCAGCATGCCAAGCTTCACGGCAGCGACCGTCGAGTCAGCCAGCACGGCGTTGGCCTGGGCCAGCACCCATTCGCGGTCGAGCACCCGGAAATCGGTGACATTGACGGTATCCTGGACGGTCAGGGCGGTCACGGCAGGTGCTGCATGACACCCCTGGGCGATCAGGGCTTCTATATCTGCCTGCAGGCCGGCGCCGCCACTGGGGTCGTGGCCGGAGAGACAGAGGACAACGGGGCGGGAGCTGTAGATATTCATGGTGGGCGAGCTTACCACCAAACCTTTTTGACCGGGTTGCCGGGCGAATCACTTTTGTTGATCAAGTGATCAGGTTATTGCCCTGTCTGGCGCTGTAATATACGTTCTAGAGCCTCTGCTTTATATTTTGCATGGGCCGATTGCCTCTCCGGAGACCTGTGCTAGAGTGCCCCGATAATCGATAACGGCTGCTGCCAGCTTCGTCGCCTCAAAGGGATAGGGGGCCTCGCGACGTGACTGGACAGGCCATGCTGGGGCTGTATGCGCTATTTGCTGATCGTTGTGCTGGGCTGGCTGCCCTTGCTCGCCGGGGCCGTCGACTTCGACGAGACCACGCGCAGTCTGCCATTGGGTAAGGTCATGCAGGTCTTCGAGGACCGCGAGGGCACCGCCACCATTGCCCAGGTCAGCGCGCCCGTGTTCGCCGGCCGCTTTCGCCAGCATTCGACCGACGTGCTCAACGCCGGCTACTCCACTTCGGTGTTCTGGCTGAAAATCGACCTTGCCTACGCCCCCAAGCGCCAGGCAGCGCCGCGCCAGTGGCTGCTCGAACTTGCCTACCCGCCGCTCGATCACCTCGAGCTCTACCTGCCCGACGCCCAAGGCGAACCGCGCCTGGCGCAGCGTACCGGTGATGCATTGCCCTACGCCACGCGGCAGATCCGCCAGAACAACTACCTGTTCGAGATCCCCTTCAGTCCAGGGCAATCGACCACTGTCTACCTGCGCCTGCACAGCCAGGGTTCGGTGCAGGCGCCGCTGACCCTGTGGTCGGCCGAGGCCTATCTGGAAGACCAGCCGACGCGCCTGTACGTGCTCGGGATGATCTATGGCGTGCTGCTGGTGATGCTGGTGTACAACCTGTTCATCTACGTCAGCGTGCGCGATCCGAGCTACCTCTACTACATCCTCTATATCGCCTCGTTCGGCCTCTACCAGGTGTCGGTCAATGGTGCTGGCGTTGCCTACCTGTGGCCCGACAGCCCATGGTGGGCGAACGCCGCCACGCCGTTGTTCATCGGCGCGGCAGGGCTGTTCGGTTGCCAGTTCGCCCGGCATTTCCTGCAGATGAGCCGGATCAGCATCGCCTTCGACCGGTTGCTGCAGCTACTGATGCTGGGCGGCGTGCTTGTGATGGTGCTGGCGGTCAGCATGCGCTACGGCGTTGCCCTGCGCATGGCCACGGCCCTCGCGCTGCTGTTCACCGTGAGCATCTTCGCTGCCGGACTGTATGCCTGGGCACGCGGGTTGCGGGCGGCGCGCTACTTCATCATCGCCTGGTCGGCCTTTCTGCTGGGTGGGTTGGTCAACACGCTGATGGTGCTGGGCTACCTGCCCAACCAGTTTCTCACCATGTACTCCAGCCAGCTTGGCTCGGCGCTGGAGGTGGCGCTGCTGTCACTGGCCCTGGCCGACCGCATCAACAGCATGCGCGACCAGCAGGCGCAGACCCTGCGCGACACTGGCCACACCCTGGAGCAGCTCAACCAGCAGTTGGCCAAGAGCAACCAGCTCAAGGATGAGTTCCTCGCCACCGTGACCCACGAACTGCGCACACCCATGAACGGTGTGATCGGCTCGCTGGAACTGATGCAGACCCTGCCCATGGATACCGAGCTGGCCCAGTACCAGCGGACCGCCAGTGATGCGGCGCAGAACATGATGGTGATGGTCGACGACATCCTGATCCTTACCGAGCTGCAGGCAGGACGGGTCCGCGCGCATGCGGTGCCCTTCAGTCTGCGCCGGCTGCTTCAGGAGCTGCGTGCGAGCTATGCCGGCCAGGCGCTGGGCAAAGGGCTGTACCTGAGCCTGGACATTCCGGCCGACGTGCCTGACACCCTGGTCTGCGACGCCCAGAAACTGGCCCGCTGCCTGGCGTGCCTGGTGGACAACGGGCTCAAGTTCACCCACCACGGTGGCGTCGTGCTGCAGGTTCGCGGCCGCTTGACCGGGCCCCAGACCCTGGCATTGTCGGTCAGTATCAGCGACACCGGCATCGGCTTCGACGACCTGGACCAGGCGATCCTGTACCAGCGCTTCTTCCAGGTAGACGGGTCCATGACCCGTCGCTATGGCGGCATGGGCATCGGCCTGTCGATCTGCCGCCAGCTCGCCGAACTGCTGGGCGCCAAGCTGACCCACGAGTCGACTGCGGGACTGGGCAGCCGTTTTGAAGTGAGCCTGAACGTCGCCGTGGCACAGGCGAGCGTGGTTCCCCGGCAGATGACGACCGGACTAAAACGCTTCTAGTTAGGCGTTTTTGTCACTTTGATGCGGTACTGAAGAGGTGCTTCACTGGGTTTTCCAGGCATGACCAGATCCAGGAGGCCTCGATGAACCTGCACCAGTACGCTGAAACCCACGAAGTCACCAACCAGCCACCGTCGCTGGACGGCGCCAACCTGTACCGCCTCGACGTGCCGTTGCAGGAGTGGTCGCGACGCTTCGGCGCGGGCTGGGCCGAATCGAGGATCGACGCCTATGGTGCGCTGGCGGGTGGGCCGCTGATGGCGGCAGGGTTCCTGGCCAACCAGCACAAGCCACGCTTCACCAGTCATGACCGCTATGGCCACCGTATCGACCTGGTGGAGTTTCATCCGGCGTATCACGAGCTGATGCGCACGGCCATCGAGCATGGCCTGCCGTCGTTGCCCTGGGCCGAACCGCACAGTGGTGCCCACGTCGCCCGCGCCGCCATGACCTACCTGCACACCCAGGCCGAAGCGGGCAGTGGCTGCCCGCTGACCATGACCTTTGCCGCCGTGCCCGCGCTCAGGCTGCAGCCGGAGCTTGCCCGGTACTGGGTGCCCAAGGTGCTGTCGCGCGAGTACGACCCCCGCAATGTCGGCGACCGGCACAAGGCAGGCGTCACCCTGGGCATGGCCATGACCGAGAAGCAGGGCGGCACCGATGTCCGCGCCAACACCACTCGTGCCTATCCGGTCGGCAGCCCCGGGCCGGGCCAGCCGTACGAGCTGGTCGGGCACAAGTGGTTCTGCTCGGCGCCCATGTGCGACGCCTTCCTGACCCTGGCACAGACCGAGAAGGGCCTGAGCTGCTTCCTGCTCCCCCGGCACCGGCCCGACGACAGCCGCAACCAGTTCTATATCCAGCGCCTGAAGGACAAGCTTGGCAACTGCTCCAACGCCTCCAGCGAAGTGGAGTTTCGCGGTGCACTGGCGTGGATGCTTGGGGAAGAAGGGCGGGGGGTGCCAACCATCATCGAAATGGTCGCCATGACCCGCTTCGACTGCATGGTCGGCTCAAGCGCATTGATGCGCCAGGCGTTGACCCAGGCCGCGCATCATTGTGCTCATCGCACGGTGGGCGGGCGCTTGCTCAGCGAGCAGCCCCTGATGCAGAACGTGCTGGCGGACCTTGCGCTGGAGAGCGAGGCGGCGCTGGCGCTGAGCCTGCGCATGGGGCAGGCGCTCGATCAGCTCGACGATCCACAGCAGGCACGCTTTGCCCGCCTGGTGACCGCAGTGGGCAAGTACTGGATCTGCAAACGTGCCCCGGCCTTGATCAATGAAGCCGCCGAGTGCATGGGCGGCGCCGGCTATGTCGAAGACAGCATCCTGCCGCGCCTGTACCGCGAAGCCCCGGTCAACTCGACCTGGGAGGGTTCGGGCAACGTGCAGTGCCTGGACGTGCTGCGCGCGCTGTCCAAGGAACCCGGGGTGCTCGAAGCGCTGTTCGCCGAGCTAGGCGACGGGCACGGCGACCCGCGCCTGGCCGCGCATATCGGCAACCTCAAGAGCGCCTTCGCCGATACGGGCGACATTCAGTACCGCGCGCGGCAACTGACCGGGGACATAGCCGTGGCGCTGCAGGCCAAGTTGTTGCTGGAGGCGGGGAATGCCGTGGTGAGCGATGCATTCATCGGCAGCCGTCTGGCGGGCGGGGGGCGGGTGTACGGCGAGCTGCCGCGAGGCGTGGACGTGCAAGCCCTTGTGGCCCGGTCATCGCCTGCCTGACCCATCCCCGACGCACGCGCCCTTTCCCGACGCACGTGCTCCACACCTACACCCACACCCACATACACGAGCGCGCATTGGGTTAGAGGGATGTTTTTACCCGCGAACCTAGGCAAGATGGCTGACATGCATGTCCAGACAGGAAGCACAGTGTGAGCCAAGCTTTTGTAGTTGTAGATACCGCCGAGCAGGCCGTCGATCGTCTGGCGGCCCTGCATGAACAAGCCAGCACGGCCCTCAGCCAGGCGCTCAAGCGCTACCTCAAGGACCGGACCGAACCCGACGCCGACGAACGCGCGCTGTTTCGCTACCCTGCGCTTCGCCTGACCTACTACTGCCAGGGCGAAGCCCCGGTCATCACCCGCGCCTATGCCAAGGTCCAGGTGGCAGGCACGTACAGTGTCACCGTCACTCACCCGGCCGCCTTCCGCAAGTATCTGCTGGAGCAGTTGGGCCCGTTGATGAGCGACTTCACGGTCACCGTTGAAGTGGGCGTCAGCGAGCAGAACATCCCTTATCCCTATGTGGTCGAGCAGGGCGACGAGCTTGCCGGTACCGGCATCACCGCCGCGGCGCTGGCGCGGGTCTTCCCCAGCACCGACCTCTCGGCGGCCACCGATGGCATTGCCGACGGCCTGTACGACTGGGATGCCGAAACCCTGCCGCTGGCACTGTTCGACGCCGCCCGCGTGGACTTTTCCCTGCGCCGCCTGGTGCACTACACCGGCAGCGACTGGCGCCATGTGCAGCCGTGGATCCTGCTGACCAACTACCACCGATATGTCGACCAGTTCATCGCCCACGGCCTGGAGCAGCTGCGCGAGGACCCGCGTTTCGTGCGCATGGTCTTGCCCGGCAACGTCTTCATCGACAAGGGGATGGACCACGGCGAGGCCCAGGCGCTGGTCGCCGGGGTGGTCTGGCACCGCTACCAGATGCCGGCCTATCACCTGATCGCCGCTGACGGGGATGGCATTACCCTGGTCAACATCGGCGTCGGCCCGTCCAACGCCAAGAACATCACCGACCACTTGGCCGTACTGCGTCCGCACTGCTGGCTGATGATCGGTCACTGCGGCGGCCTGCGTCAGTCGCAGACCATCGGCGATTATGTACTGGCCCACGCCTACATGCGCCGCGACGGGATCCTCGACCGGGTCGTGCCGCCGAATATCCCCATCCCGGCCCTGGCCGAGGTGCAGATGGCGCTGCAGGAAGCGGCGGCCCAGGTGACTGGCGAGCGCGGGGACGAACTGAAGAAGCGCCTGCGCACAGGCACCGTGCTCACCTACGATGACCGTAACTGGGAGCTGCGCTGGGCGCAGGAGCGGCCGCTGATCAACCTGTCGCGCGCCGTGGCCGTGGACATGGAGAGTGGCACCATCGCCGCCCAGGGTTATCGCCTGCGGGTGCCGTACGGGACCCTGCTCTGTGTGTCGGACAAGCCACTGCACAGCGAGATCAAGCTGCCCGGGGCCGCCAACGCCTTCTACAACCGGGCGGTCAGCCAGCACCTGAAGATCGGCATCGCCGCGCTGGACCTGCTGCGCACCGAGCTCAACTCGCTGCACTCGCGTAAACTGCGCAGCTTCGATGAGCCGCCGTTCCGCTGAGGCCCCATGCCCTTGCCCCCCCGTTCCAAGCCGCGCCGCGCTGATGCGCGGCCTGCCGGCCCGCGTCGCCAGCCCAAGGCGCCGCCGGCCGAGCCACGCCTGATCCTGTTCAACAAGCCGTTCGACGTCCTGACCCAGTTCAGCGACGGCGAGGGCCGCGCCACCCTAAAGGACTTTATCGGCATTCCCGGCATCTACCCCGCCGGGCGCCTCGACCGTGACAGCGAAGGCCTGTTGCTGCTGACCAACGACGGCCGGTTGCAGGCGCAGATCGCCGACCCCAGGCACAAGTTGCCGAAGACCTACTGGGTGCAGGTAGAAGGAGAGGCGAGCGATGAGCAGGTGCGGCGCCTGCGCGAGGGTGTCGAGCTCAACGACGGTCCGACCTTGCCCGCCGAAGCCCGCCGCCTGGACGAGCCTGAGCTGTGGCCGCGCAATCCACCGGTGCGTTTTCGCAAGAGCGTGCCGACCAGCTGGCTCGAACTGGTGATCCGCGAGGGCCGCAATCGCCAGGTACGGCGCATGACCGCCGCGGTCGGCCTGCCTACCCTGCGCCTGGTGCGCGTGCGTATTGGTGACTGGACCCTGGACGGCCTGGATCAGGGCTGCTGGCGGGAAGTGCCGGCCAAGCGCTAGACGCCCTCGAGAAAGCCGACCACCACCGTCTTGATGATGAAGGCAAGCACGCCCAGGCCCAGCACGCCGAACAGGATGATCGTGCCGAAGCGTCCGGCCTGGGATTTTTTCGCCAGGTCCCAGACGATGAAGCCCATGAAGCCGATCAGCAGGGTGACCAGGATGATCATCATCCATTCTTCGAACAGTGCGGGATCCATCGATATGCTCCGGGTCGGTGACTAGCGCAGGTGGGTCAGGGGCAGCTCGGTGCTGGCCAGCACCTGGTTGAGCACGAAGCTCGAGCGCACGCTGGTCACGCCTTCGATCCGCGTCAGGCTGCCCAGTAGCAGTTTCTGGTAGTGGTCCATGTCAGGCACTACCACCTTGAGCTGGTAATCGGCGTCCATCCCGGTGACCAGGCTGCACTCGAGCACCTGGGGCAGGCCGCGGATTGCTGCCTCGAAGGTCTCGAAGCGTTCAGGCGTGTGCCGGTCCATGCCGATCAGCACATAGGCCGTCAGGCTCAGGCCCAGTTTCTTGCGGTCCAGCAGCGCGACCTGGCGAGAGATATAGCCATCGTCTTCGAGTTGCTTGACCCGCCGCGAGCAAGGCGAGGGCGACAGGCCGATGCGCTCGGCCAGCTCCTGGTTGGAAATGCGCGCGTCGCGCTGCAGCTCGGCAAGAATGCTCAGGTCGTAGCGGTCAAGCTTGCTCATGAAAGGGGCCTTTTCTGTTCGGATTGCGGCAAATTATCAATCAGGGGTTAAAAATTGCGCAAGTGATATTTAAGTCAGCAATGTTAGCAATCCTCTGCTGCGCTGGATCCTCTATCTTTATCAACAGAATCACTGCCCGGACATCAGTCCACGGCGACCGGCCCAACAAGGGCGGTTGCGGCCAGCCATCCAACAGGATCGGCCAGGCCCCCGGGCTACGCACCGTCCACAAGACGGCGTGAGGTGAGCCGGCGTCACAAGCGCCGAGCACGGACGACAATTCCTGAAGGGAGGCCAAGCGGCCTCCCTTTTTTAATGGGTGGGGTTTGGGGGGGATGTGCCTGTCTTGAGATGTGTGGCGCTCGCGCGAGGCGTGCGCTTGGGGCCTTGTGGCGTCCATGAGATCGAGCGCCGCCCGCGCGGCGCATCGCGGGACAAGCCCGCTCCCACATTTGTTGCAACGTGCCATGGCCTGTGGGATTTGGGTTGTCAGCCCTGGTGCATGGCGGAAGACGGGTGGGGGCCGGTGTGCTCGCCACAAGATCTTCGCCGTACAGACAAGGCTAAGACTCCAGTCTGTCAGGCCATGGCACGTTGCAACAAATGTGGGAGCGGGCTTGTCCCGCGATGCGCCGCGCGGGCGGCGCTCGATTTATGCGGCACCACAAGGCCCCAAGCGCACGCCCCGCGCGAGCGGCGCTCAATCGCAATGGCGCTGAAAGCATCCAGCCGTGCCCCTGCCGAACCTACCGCCCCCCCGCATTTTCATCTCCCCCCCGCAACCACCCCTGTAAACTCCTGCAATCACAGTCCCGTTTCCTACGAGAGAACAGCATGAAGTCACGCATCTGGCAGTTGGCGGGTGTAGGTTTGCTCAGCCTGGGAGTTTCCTGTTCAGCATCTGCCCAGGGCCCGAACGAAGGCCACGGTGGGCAGGGCCCTCAGGATCCCAACAGCGGCGGCAGCTCTCCCTTGAACTCGCGCGACGAAGTCCGCCAGACCCAACCCCCGCGCCAAGGCAATTACCAGGACATCCCCCGCCGTCCAGACGGACACGGCAACGGATGGGGCTCGGGCCCGCAGTATCGCCCCGGACACACCATCGACCGCTTCCCCGACCGCTATTCGAAAGTGCCGTACCGTGGCCAGGACTACTTCTATTCCGGGGGCTACTGGTACCGGCCACAAGGTCCGAACTACGTGGTCGTGACCCCGCCCTACGGTGCACGGATCGACTACCTGCCGTCCTATGCCCGGGAAGTCTGGGTGGGCAACGCGTTGTTCTTCCTGGTCGCAGACACCTACTACCAGTACCTGTCGGACAGCCGCGAGTATGTGGTCGTCAACCCGCCCGTTGCCCCGCCTGCGCAACAGGCAGGCAGCGGCTACGACGTGATCGCCTACCCCGCTTACGGCCAGACGGCCGAGCAGCAACAGCAGGACCGCTACCAGTGCCACCGCTGGGCGGTGGACCAGTCCGGTTTCGACCCTGCGTCAGCGAGCTATGCGCCGGCGGCGAATGTGTCCGACACCTACCGGCGGGCGTTGGGAGCGTGTTTGAGCGGGCGAGGTTATAGCGTGAATTGAGATGGGAAATGGACTACGGCTTTTTAGGAAAGCGTGAAGTGACGTTTTTCACCTCACTCCGGGAAAGTAGCCCTTCAAGTTCCTCGCCTTCGGTCGACCATTTGCAGCGGTTAGCTACACAACAGCTACACGAGGTGTATAGTTCAAATAGCGAAAAGACTCATCGCCATTTTGAATTTACAGGGGGCAAGCGAATGACCATCCCGATCCCGGAGACTAAAAACAAGCCCGTGCCTATCAATATGCGCACTGACGCAAAGCGTCGAGACCTTATAGATACAGCAGCCCAGATCCTCAGCGTGGACCGTACCAGTTTTATCCTGGACGCGGCCTGCAAGCGTGCGGAGGAAGTCATCCTTGACCGTCGGCTGTTCCTGCTCAGCGATGAAGCGTTTGATCGATTCGAGCAGGCACTCGAAGCCAATCCCATAAGGAATAATGAATGCGTCAGGGATCTTCTGGCCAGACCCAAGCCTTGGAGTTGAATTCTCCTGAAAGGCTGACGCCTGACCATGACAGGTCGCTGTTCGATTGCGGGGATAGGTCCAACAATGAGTATCTGCAGAAAAGGGCTCTGGATGCGCAGCGGGCAAAGCATGCTGTGGTGTATGTGTCATGTGTCAAAGGGACCCGTCGTGTAGCGGCTTACTACACCCTTTCAAATGCCTCCGTAGCACGTCAATACGCACCAAGTGCCCGGCTCAGGCGCAATGCACCCGATCACCTGCCTGTAACGGTTCTCGGTCGGATGGGCGTCGCGCTAGAAGCCCAGGGTCAGGGCTTCGCTGTAGCGCTGTTGGCAGATGCAGTGGAGCGAGCGTTGGGCGCAGCAGAGGTGGTGGGATCGACTGCATTGATCGTCCACCCTCTCAACGAATCCCTGGTGGAGTTCTACGCCAGATTCGGCGACTTCAAACCCTGTCCGGACCTCACGCCACTGACGATGATGCTTTCGTTGCGCTGACACCAGCTGTAATCAAGCAGCCGGCACCAGCCCGTACGAAGCCAGTTGCTCGACGCTGCCACGGTGCTGGATCAGCCGTGGATCATCCAGCGGCAGGCGCTGGCCCAGCTCGCTTTCGAGAATCGCCTGCAGCTTGGCATTGTCGACCTTGCCGTCAGCACCGACAGCCTTCTGAAGCTTCTCGGGAGCGACCTGAGCGGTAGTGCCGCCTGGGTAGTAGATGGCGCCGGTCGCGAAGTCGATGCCGAAGGCGATCAACCCGGGAATGACGTAGAACAGAATGCCGATCGCATCGAGGGCGACGATCACAGGGTCGACCTTGCCCTCGATCTGACCGCGGCGCTCTGGGTAGAACAGTGTGCCGCAGGCCGTCAGCTGGGTCAGCAGGGCAGCGACCAGGGCGCCACCGATGACGCGGGATTGGATGCGCATTTGAATCTCCGGAAATAAAAGCCACGAACAATGCCAGGCAGAGCGCCTGCATCTGAACCTGAGACCATGATAAGGCTGGCCAGGTTCGCCGTTATACTCGCCCGACTGTTCGAGGGCCACCATGATTTCATTACCGATAGATGCTGTATTGCCAGCGCTGCGCCAGGCCTTGACCGAGCGCAACGAAGCCGTGCTCGAAGCGCCCCCTGGCGCGGGCAAGACCACCCGTGTTCCCTTGGCCTTGCTCGATGCGCCCTGGCTGGCCGGACAGAGCATCGTGATGCTCGAACCCCGTCGTCTTGCAGCGCGGGCGGCGGCGGAGCGGCTGGCCAGCGAGCTGGGCGAGAAGGTCGGCGAGACCGTTGGCTATCGCATCCGGCTGGACAGCAAGGTCGGGCCGAATACACGCATCGAAGTAGTCACCGAAGGCATTCTTACCCGCCGCCTGCAGTCCGATCCGGCGCTTGAAGGCGTGGGACTGCTGATCTTCGACGAATTCCACGAGCGCAGCCTCGACGCCGACCTGGCGTTGGCACTGAGCCTCAACGGCCGCGAGTTGCTGCGAGACGACCCGCCGCTGAAAATCCTGCTGATGTCGGCGACCCTGGAGGGCGAACGCCTGTCGCGCCTGCTCGACGATGCGCCGGTGGTCAGCAGCCAGGGGCGCATGCACCCGGTGCAGATGTGCTGGGGGCGGCCGTTCCAGCCGGGCGAGTTCATCGAACCGCGGGTGGTCGATACGGTACTGCAGGCCGTCGCGGACGAAACCGGCAGCGTGCTGGTGTTCCTGCCGGGCCAGGCCGAGATCCGCCGCGTGCACCAGTCTCTGCAGGACGCCTTCGGCGATCGTCGCGACGTGCTGCTTTGCCCGCTGCATGGCGAGCTCGACCTCACTGCCCAGCGCGCAGCCATCGAGCCTGCACCTCAGGGCATGCGCAAGATCGTGCTGGCGACCAACATCGCCGAGACCAGCCTGACCATCGACGGCGTGCGGGTGGTGATCGACGCGGGGCTTGCGCGGGTGCCGCGCTTCGATCCCGGCAGCGGCATGACCCGCCTGGACACCCAGCGCATCTCCCGCGCCAGCGCCACCCAACGGGCTGGCCGTGCCGGGCGCCTGGAACCGGGGATCTGCTACCGGCTCTGGTCCGAGGCCCAGCATGAGCAACTGGCCGCCCATGGCAGCGCGGAAGTTCTCCAGGCGGACCTCGCGGGCATGGCCTTGCAACTGTCGCGCTGGGGCGTGACCCCGGATCAGCTGCGCTGGCTCGATCAACCTCCGACGGCCGCCTACACCCAGGCCCAGGACCTGCTGGCAAGGCTCGGGGCCTTCCGGGCCAGCACTCGCGACGCGCTCAGCGACCACGGCCAGGCCATGGCGGAGTTGCCGGCGCACCCCCGCATCGCGCATCTGCTGTTGCGGGGGCAAGACCTGGGCTTGGCCGACATGGCGTGCAACGTTGCAGCCTTGCTAGGCGAGCGCGACATCCTGCGCGGTGGCGGCGCCGACCTGCACAGCCGGCTTGCCTTGCTCAGCGGCGAAAGCCGTGCCGTCCGCGGTAGCCAGGGCGGTGTGCAGCGAGCCCGACAGCTGGCCCGCCAATACCGGGGAATGCTGCGCGCAAAGACACGCTCGGCGGTCCCGGACCCCGACCATCCTCGCTGGCTCGGCGCCTTGCTGGCGCTGGCGTATCCAGACCGGGTGGCCCAGCAGCGCCGCGAGGGTGGTGCCGAGTACCGCCTGGCCAATGGGCGCGCGGCCTTGTTCGCCGAAGCCGACGCCTTGATGAAGCACCCCTGGCTGGTGATCGCCGACCTCGGCAGCCGTCAGGGGCAGCGTGAGGAGCGTATCTACCTCGCCGCCGATTTCGAGGCGGCGTTGTTCGAAAGCGTGCTGGCCGAGCAAGTCGAGACGCTCGACCTGCTGGACTGGGACGAGCGCGAAAACGTGCTGCGCGCCGAGCGCCAGCGCAAGGTGGGTGAGCTCGTGCTCAGCCGCGAGCCGCTGCCGGGCCTGGATGACAACGCCCGCGCCCGCGCGCTGCTTGGTCTGGTCCGGCGCAAGGGCCTGGCGCTGTTGCCGTGGACGCCGGAACTGCGCCAGTGGCAGGCGCGAGTGGCGCTGCTGCGCCAGCTCGACGTGGACAAGGAGGGGCAGAGCGAATGGCCCGATCTGGGCGATGGAGCCTTGCTCGCCACCCTCGAAGACTGGCTTGAGCCCTATGTAGGCAAGGTTACGCGGCTGAGTCATTTCGCCCAGCTGGACCTGTCTTCGATCCTGCGCAACTTGCTGCCGTGGCCGCTGCCCCAGCGCCTGGACGAGTGGGCGCCGGTGCATCTCAACGTACCCTCGGGCTCGAACATCCGCCTGGACTACAGCGAGACCCCGCCGATCCTGGCCGTGCGCCTGCAGGAGCTGTTCGGTCTCGCCGACACCCCGCGCATCGCCCAGGGACGGCTGCAGGTCAAGCTGCACTTGCTGTCACCCGCGCGTCGGCCAGTACAGGTGACCCAGGACCTCGCCAATTTCTGGCGTACCACCTACGCCGAGGTGAAGAAGGACCTGAAGGGCCGATACCCCAAGCACTACTGGCCGGATGACCCGCTGGTGGCCGAGGCGACGGCACGGGCCAAGCCACGCAAGGCCTGAAACCCTTGGTCAAGGGCTGCGCGGGCAACAGCAACCGCGCAGTGACTGGCCAGGTCAGGCGCCGTCTTCTGCCTCGCGCAGCATGAACAACCGGTACAGCACCACGCTGTTGAACAGCTGCAGGAAGCCGCTGAGGCTGTCCATGGCCAGCCTCAGCGCGGGCTGTGGATCAGGGAACAGGGTCAGCAGCAGCGCATCGATCAGCCACAACGGCGCCAGCACGGCAAGCACGCAGACCATGATCTGCCAGAAATGCCCGGTGGTCATGCGCGCGCTCTCGCGCATCGAGGCCACCACCGGCATACCGCGCAACACCAGCAGGTACTCGGCGAACACCAGGTTGATCATCACCCAGATGCCCGGCAGCACGAACAGGGCAAGGCCCGCCATGATCAGCAACGAGCTGATCAGGATCATCAGCGCCAGCGTCGGCCAGAGTTGCACGGCGCGGGCGAACAGGTCGCGCTTGGGGGGCTCCAGGCCGTTGCTGCGGGTGTCCAGGTAAAGGATCAGCGCCGCGCTGTACAGGGGGTAGAACAGCAGGCTGACCAGCAGGCCGTAGCTGGGCGATGCGGCGTCGCCCAGCTCGCGGTAGAGCAACTGGGTGCCCAGGGCTTCGAGCACCACCAGCGGCAGGCACAGCTGCATGATGCCGATAAGGTGGCGGCGGAAGAAATACAGGGAGTCGCGCAGAACACTCAGCGGATTCATTCGTCAATATCGCATGGCAGTAAAAGCAGGGCGTCACTTTAGCCCAGGCATTGGCCAAGCTGAAAAAACTTTCACGGTCCCGGCAATTGAATCGGGCGTTCCAGTCCCCCATCTTTATCCTGTCCGATGTCCCGCTTTTGTACGAGGTCACCCATGAACACTGAAGAGCAAACCCTGATCGACGGCCTGTTTACCCGGCTCAAGCAGGCCGAGGACCCCAACCAGCCGCGGGATGCCCAGGCCCAGTCGCGCATCGAGGAACATGTGCGCCAGCAACCGGGCGCGCCGTACTACATGGCCCAGGCGATCCTGGTGCAGGAAGCTGCGCTCAAACGCATGGACGAGCAGAACAAGCAGCTCGAAGCCGAGCTCAAGCAGGCCCGTGCCCAGGCGCAATCCCGGGCGCCGGCGCCAGGGCAGAGCGGCGGTGGGTTCCTGTCGAGCATCTTCGGTGCTGGCAGCCGCCCGCCCGCGCCTGAGCCGCAGCGCCCAGCACCGGCCGCGCCACAAGCCGGTGGTGGCTGGCGCGAACCGTCACGCGGGTTCAGCCAGCAACAGGCTCCCGCTTTCGGTGCTGCCTCGGGTGCCGTGGGACGTGCGGGCGCTGGCAGTTTCCTGGGCGGTGCGCTGCAGACGGCCGCCGGTGTGGCGGGCGGGGTGATGCTGGCGCATGGGATCAGCAGCCTGTTCAACAATGACGAGCAGCCTGCGCAAGTGGCCGAGGCGACTCAGGAAGAGCCGGCCCCGGCCAGCGACAGCGGTGGCTGGAACCAGGACGACCAGCAGCATGTGGCTGACGACGGCGGCTATGCCGACACGGACTACGGCAATGACGACGGCGGGTTCTTCTCGGATGACGATACGTTTGTCTGATCGTTAGGGCATGGGCATACTGCGCTGCTGCTTAGCCCTTTACTTGAAGAGGAACACCCGGTGAAAAAGATCGCCGTATTCGCCGACGTGCAGAACCTCTACTACACCGTGCGGCAGGCCTATGGCTGTCATTTCAACTACGCCGCACTGTGGGCCGATATCAGCCAGCACGGCGAGATCGTCGAGGCGGTGGCCTATGCCATCGACCGGGGCGACAGCAAGCAGCAGCAGTTCCAGCAGATCCTGCGCAACCTGGGTTTCACCGTCCGGCTCAAACCGTACATCCAGCGCAGCGACGGCTCGGCCAAGGGCGACTGGGACGTGGGCATCACCCTCGATGTGATCGACGCCGCCGCGCGCGTCGACCAGGTGGTGCTGGCCTCGGGCGACGGCGATTTCGACCTGCTGCTCGAGCGGGTGATCCAGCGCTATGGCATCGAAACGGTCGCCTATGGCGTGCCCGGGCTGACTGCCAACTCGCTGATCCGCGCGGCCGACCGCTACGTGCCCATCGAAGGAAAACTGCTGCTGCGCCACTAAGCCAGGCATGCATGTGTTCCGCTGTTTTAATCAGATTTTGTAACTTCTGTTTACCACGCAGGCTTTCTAAACTGGTCGACCCGAAAATGGATTTCGAGTCTTCAACCATGCCTGCTGCCCGTCGTTTCCCGTTGATTCTCATTGGTGCCTTCCTGGCCTTGTATCTGGTCTGGGGTTCCACCTACCTGTTCATCCGCATTGGCGTCGAGTCGTGGCCGCCACTGTTGATGGCGGGCATACGATTCCTGATTGCCGGCAGCCTGCTCTATGCATTCCTGCGCTGGCGCGGCGTGCCGGCGCCTACCTGGCCGCAATGGCGCGCAGCGGGCGCGATCGGGTTTCTGCTGCTCAGCTGCGGCAACGGCGGGGTGACCCTGGCCGAGCACGCTGGGGTCGCCTCGGGCGTCGCGGCGCTGGCGATTGCCACGGTGCCGTTGTTCACCTTGCTGTTCGGGCTGCTGTGGGGCCAGCGCAATACCCGCCTTGAATGGGCAGGAATCTTGATGGGGCTGGTGGGCATCGCATTGCTCAACCTCGGCTCCAACCTGCAGGCGAGCCCCATGGGCGCGACGCTGATCCTGTTCGCCGCCGCGGCCTGGGCGTTTGGCTCGGTGTGGAGCAAGAGCCTGCCACTGCCCCAGGGCGCGATGGCCAGCGCCGCCGAGATGCTGGTGGGCGGCGCCGCGCTGCTGATCGGCAGCGCCCTGAGTGGCGAGCGCATGACCCAGATGCCCACGGCGGCGGGCTGGGCGGCGCTGGCGTACCTGGTGTTCTTCGGCTCGATCCTGGCGTTCAGCGCCTACATGTACCTGCTCAAGAACGTGCGCCCGGCGGCGGCCACCAGCTATGCCTACGTCAACCCGGCGGTCGCGGTGCTGCTTGGTATCCTGTTCGTTGGCGAAAGCATCGGCGTCGAGGAATGCCTGGCCATGGCGGTGATCATCGGCGCCGTGGTGCTGATCGGCCTGCCGCAGTGGCGCAAGGCCCCGGACGCGGCAGCGACAGCCGAGCCGCTGAAGGAGCAGGCATGCAAGTGATGGGGCAGGGCAGGGCTTTGCGGTAGACTGCCGCCTTTGCTGAACCCCCTGACGGTATTGCCATGACTTTCGCCAAACTCGGCCTGATCGAACCCCTGCTGCGCGCCTTGCAGCACCTGGACTACAACACCCCGACCCCGGTCCAGGCCGAGGCCATCCCTGCCGTGCTGGCGGGCCGCGACCTGATGGCCGCCGCCCAGACCGGCACCGGCAAGACCGCAGGCTTCGCCCTGCCGATGCTGCAGCGCCTGGCCATGGAAGGGGCCAAGGTCGCGAGCAATTCGATCCGCGCCCTGGTGCTGGTGCCGACCCGCGAGCTGGCCGAGCAGGTGCACGAGAATATCCGCCAGTACGCCGAGCACCTGCCGCTGAGCACCTACGCGGTCTACGGTGGTGTCAGCACCAACCCGCAGATGATGCGCATGCGCCGCGGTGTCGACCTGCTGGTCGCAACGCCTGGCCGCCTGCTCGACCTGTACCGGCAGAACGCGGTGAAGTTCGGGCAGGTGCAGATCCTGGTGCTCGATGAAGCCGACCGCATGCTCGACCTGGGCTTTGCCGAAGAGCTGCAAGCGGTCTACGCAGCCTTGCCGCGCAAGCGCCAGACCCTGCTGTTCTCGGCGACCTTCTCGGACGAGATCCGCATGCTCGCGGGCCTGGCCCTGAATGATCCGCTGACGATCCAGGTCAGCCCGCGCAATACCACCGCCACTACCGTGAAGCAGTGGCTGGTGCCTGTGGACAAGAAGCGCAAGCCCGAGCTGTTCCTGCACTTGCTGCGCAAGCAGCGCTGGTCGCAGGTACTGGTGTTCGCCAAGACCCGCAACGGCGTGGACCAGTTGGTCGAGCGCCTGCGCGAGGAGGGCGTGAATGCCGACGGGATCCACGGCGATCGTCCCCAGGCCACGCGCCAGCGTGCGCTGGACACCTTCAAGGCCCGTGAGGTGCAGATCCTGGTCGCCACCGACGTCGCCGCCCGCGGCCTGGACATCGATGACTTGCCGCTGGTGGTCAACTTCGACCTGCCCATCGTGGCCGAGGACTACATTCACCGGATCGGCCGTACTGGCCGTGCGGGCAATACCGGCGAGGCGATCTCGCTGGTGTGCGCGGACGAGGTGCAGTTGCTGGCAGCGATCGAGACGCTGACCCGCAAGACCCTGCCGCGCCATGAAGAACCGGATTTCGTCCCCGATCACCGGGTGCCGGATACCGATGCCAATGGCCAGGTGGTGAAGAAACCGAAAAAGCCCAAGAAGCCCAAGGAAACCAGCGCCAAGCGTGGCCTGGGCCGCTGGATGGACAGCGCCGAGAACATTACCGAACCGCTGGTGAAACCCGTGCGCCGCGTGCCGGCGTTCAACGGCGGCCCCATAAAGCGCAAACCCTAGGTCACACGGGGCGGCGTACCCACTGGGCCGCCGCCATCCCCGCACGGAGACCGCTGGCGAAGCAGCCGGTCAGCAGGTATCCGCCGGTCGGGGCTTCCCAGTCGAGCATCTCGCCAGCGCAGAACACGCCCGGCAGTGCCTTGACCATCAATCCCGTATCCAGCGCCTCGAAGCGCACCCCTCCGGCGCTGCTGATGGCTTCATCGATCGGCCGTGCCCGCACCAGGGTAATCGGCAGCGCCTTGATCGCCCGGGCCAGCAGGGCAGGGCTCGCGAAAGTGACCTGGTCGGTGAGCTCGCGCAGCAAGGCCGCCTTGACCCCCTCCAGCCCCAGCTGCCCCTGCAGATGCTTGGCCATCGACCGCGAGCCTCGTGGCTTGGCCAAGGCCTGTTCGACTTTATCCACAGGCCGGTCGGGCAGCAGGTCCAGTAGCAGGGTGGCTTGTCCGTCCCGGTTGATCGCCTCGCGCACCGGCGCCGACCAGGCGTAGACCAGGCTGCCCTCGACGCCCTGCGCGGTGAGGATGAACTCACCCTTGCGCGGTGCGGTGCCAGGCATGCCAAGGGCAATGTTCTTGAGCGGCGCGCCCGCAAACTTGTCCTTGAGCAGATCGCTCCAGCCTGTCACCTCGAAACCACAGTTGCTCGGCTGCAATGCCGAGATATCCACACCCCGCTCGGCCAGCAGCGGCACCCACGCGCCGTCCGATCCCAGGCGCGCCCAGCTTGCGCCACCCAACGCCAGTACCACGGCGTCAGCCTGCACCTGCAGTTCGCCCTGTGGATAAGCCAGCCGCAATGCACCGTCGCCGGTCCACCCGAGCCATCGGTGCCGGGTGTGGATAACCACGCCGCTGTCCCGCAGGCGCTTGAGCCAGGCGCGTAGCAGGGGCGCGGCCTTCATGTCGGTTGGGAACACCCGGCCGGAGCTGCCGACGAATGTTTCGATCCCCAGGCCGTGAATCCATTGGCGCAGCGCGGTGGCATCGAAGTCCTGGAGGAGCCCGTCGATCTCGTCGCGCCGCTCGGCGTAGCGCGACACAAAGGCCGGGTAGGCCTCCGAATGGGTGATGTTCATTCCCCCGACGCCCGCCAGCAGGAACTTGCGGCCCACCGAAGGCATGGCGTCGAACACCTGCACCGCAACGCCCGCCTGGGCCAGGGCTTCGGCGGCCATCAACCCGGCGGGGCCGGCGCCGATGACGGCGACGAGGGGACGGGCAGGGGAGTGTTGATCGGTCATGGCGGGCTGCAGGCTGTGGAAAAGAGCCGGCATTCTAGCGCAGCACGACCCCTGCAGGCACTGGTCAAAAAACGTACAGCGCCTTGTACATCAGGCAGTTAAAGGGCTGGAGCCTGTTTCGCTCAGGTTATCCACAGGCGGTTCCACAGTCATTGTGTGTAACCCAATACCCGGCTGGCGCTGTGATGGAGAATGCCATGCCGCCGCGCGAGGGCCTGGCGGTCCTTGCTGTAGCCACCGCCGATCACCCCGGCCACCGGGATATCCCGCCCAAGGCAGTGGCGCAGCACGCATTCATCCCGCGCGGCCACGCCGTCGTCGGTCAGTTGCAGGTAACCCAGGGCATCGTCCTTGTGCACGTCCACGCCAGCGTCGTACAGCACCAGGTCCGGCTGGTACAGCGGCAGCAGGTAATTGAGCGCGTCGTCGACCACCTTCAGGTAAGCCGCGTCGCCCATGCCCCGGGGCAGGGGGATGTCCCAGTCGCTGTGGGCCTTGCGTGCGGGGAAGTTCTGCTCGCAGTGCAGCGACACGGTGATGGCGTCCGGGGTGTCCTGGAGGATGCGCGCCGTGCCATCGCCCTGGTGCACGTCGCAGTCGAAGATCAGCACCCGGTGCACCCGGCCGGCCTCGAGCAGGTAGCGAGCGATGACCGCCAGGTCGTTGAAGATGCAGAAGCCCGCGGGATGATCGTAGTGGGCGTGGTGGGTGCCACCGGCCAGGTGGCAGGCGATGCCGTGCTCGAGGGCGAGCTCCGCTGTCAGCAGCGAGCCGCCGACGGCGCGCACGGTGCGCTGGGCCAGGGCTTCGCTCCAGGGCAAGCCAAGGCGGCGCTGGTCCTCGCGCGACAGTTCGCCGTTCATGTAGCGCTCGATGTAGCTGCGGTCGTGGGCCAGGGCGAGGATGTCGTTGGGGCAGACTAGCGGACGCAGCAGGGCCTGGTCGTTGGTCAGCCCGCTGTCGATGAGGTGGTCGCGCAGCAGGCGGAACTTGTCCATGGGAAAACGGTGGTCCGGTGGAAACTCCGGGCTGTAGTCGTCGTGGTAGATCAGCGGCAAAGGCATGGGCGATTCGCGGTCAGGGGATGCACCGATCTTGCCAGCAGTGGACGCCGGCGCGCCATCCTCGGGTCGTCGATCTGCGCGCCAGCGCATACACTTGCAGTGAAGATCAGGAGCCATTGCATGAACCCCATTCTCAGACTGGAAAGTGCCCGCCTGGTACTGCGCCAGTGGCGTGACGATGACCTGGACGAGTTTGCCGCGATGTCTGCCGATCCCCAGGTGATGCGCTATTTTCCCGCGCCGCTGACCCGGCTTGAAAGCGCGGCGCTGATCGGCCGCATCCGTGGGCACTTCAATGAACACGGCTACGGCCTGTGGGCGCTGGAGCGTACCGACAGCGGCGCGTTCATCGGCATGACCGGGCTGCTCAACGTCAACTTCGACGCAAACTTCGCCCCCGCCGTGGAGATCGGCTGGCGCCTGGCGCGGCGTCACTGGGGCCTGGGCTACGCCAGCGAGGCCGCCTGGACCTGCCTGCGCTGCGCCTTCGCCCAGTTGCACCTGGACGAGGTGGTGTCGTTTACCAGCGATACCAACCTGCCCTCGCAAAAGGTCATGCAGGCCATCGGCATGCAGCAGGACGTGGCAGGCAGCTTCGAGCATCCGCGGCTGCCGCCCGGCCACCCGCTGCGTCCTCACGTGCTGTACCGCATCGACCGCGACCGATGGCAGGCCACCCTGCGCCCGTGAATGCTTGAACATGCGGGGCAGCGCGGACAAACCCTGTATCATTTAGCGCATTAATTTATGCAGAAACGCCGCGCTGTCGTGCCTTGCTAGGAGAATCCTGAATGAGCCATGTGTTGGACGACCTGGTCGACCTGTTGAGCCTCGAGTCCATCGAGGAAAATCTGTTCCGCGGGCGGAGCCAGGACCTGGGCTTCCGTCAGCTCTATGGTGGGCAGGTGCTTGGCCAGTCGCTGTCGGCCGCGAGCCAGACGGTGGAGGAGGATCGCCACGTGCACTCGCTGCATGGCTATTTCCTGCGCCCGGGCGATGCCAGCATGCCCGTGGTGTATTCGGTGGACCGTGTGCGTGATGGCGGCAGCTTCAGTACCCGGCGGGTGACGGCGATCCAGAAGGGCAAGCCGATCTTCACCTGCAGCGCCTCCTTCCAGTACGACGAACAGGGCTTCGAGCACCAGGCGCAGATGCCTGAGGTGGTCGGCCCCGAGAACCTGGCGACCGAGGTCGAACTCGTCAGCAGCATGGCCGATCGGTTGCCCGAGCGCATTCGTGACAAGGTGCTGTGCGCCAAGCCCATCGAGATCCGCCCGGTCACCGAGCGCGACCCGTACAACCCCAAGGCGGGTGATCCGGTGAAGTACGTCTGGTTTCGCGCCGACGGCACGCTGCCGGACATGCCCGCCTTGCACAAGTACCTGCTGGCCTATGCCTCCGACTTCGGCCTGCTGACCACGTCGCTCATGCCCCATGGCAAATCGATGTGGCAGCGCGACATGCAGATCGCCAGCCTCGACCATTCGCTGTGGTTCCACCGCAACCTGCGCGCGGACGAGTGGCTGCTGTATGCCACCGATAGCCCGTGGGCCGGCAATGCCCGTGGCTTCAACCGCGGCAGCATCTTCAACCGCGCCGGCCAGCTGGTGGCCTCGTCGAGCCAGGAGGGCCTGATCCGCCATCGCGAGGACTGGGCATGAGCCTGTCGCAGATGCGCAACTGGGTATTCGACATGGACGGCACCCTCACCGTCGCCGTGCACGACTTCGCGGCCATTCGTGTTGCGCTGGGTATCCCGCCCGAGAACGACATCCTCACCCACCTGGCCGCCTTGCCTTCAGCGGAAGCCGAGGCCAAGCATGCCTGGTTGCTGGAGCATGAGCGCGACCTGGCGGTGGCTTCGACGGCGGCCCTGGGCGCGGTCGAGCTGGTGCGGGAGCTGGCCGGGCGGGGGTGCCGCCTGGGCATCCTTACCCGCAATGCCCGGGAGCTTGCGCATGTGACCTTGCAGGCGATTGGCTTGGCGGATTGTTTTCCGGTCGAGCATATCCTGGGGCGTGACGAGGCCGCGCCGAAGCCTAGCCCGGATGGGTTGTTGAAGATCGCCCAGGCCTGGGGCGTGACGCCGGGGGAGCTGGTGATGGTCGGGGATTACCGTTTCGACCTGGATTGCGGGCGCGCGGCAGGGGCGCGGACGGTGCTGGTGAACCTGCCGGAGAATCCATGGCCGGAGCTGGCGGACTGGCATGCGGCGGATTGCGGGGCGTTGCGGGCGTTGTTGGCCTGAGGGCGACTTAACTACCCTCCGGCAACAACCGATCCCGGCTATTCGACAGATGCAGGCAGATCGCCGCCCGCGCTGCATCCGGATCCTGCCTGCGGATCGCATTCAGGATCGCCTCATGCTCGAGATTGGCAAGGTACGCATGCCGCGCCATGTTCGCGCCTGCACGCTCGACCCGGTCCATGCGATTGCGCGGGATCAGCGCATTGCCCAGCTGCGCCATCATCTCGGTGAAGTAGACATTGCCGGTCGCCTCGGCGATCAGTAGGTGGAAACGCCGATCGGCCTCGATGCAGCTGTCACCCGCGGCAGCCAGGTCCTGGTAGTCGTCCAGCGCCCGGCGCATCTGGGCGAGGTGATGCTCGTCGCGTCGCAAGGCGGCCAGGGCGGCGGCCTGGCCTTCGAGGCCTATACGCAGCTCCAGCAGGTCACGCACGCTGCCAGCGCTTTCGGCCCCCACCCGCAGGCCCGCCTGGGCCTGGCGCTCGATAACGAAGGTACCGATCCCGTGCCGGGCCTCCACCAGCCCTGACGCCTGCAGCTTGGACAGCGCCTCGCGGACCACCGTGCGGCTGACCCCATGCTCCCTCACCAGGGTGTTTTCAGACGGCAGCTTGTCACCTGGCGTGTACATGCCCAGCAGGATGCGCTGGGTCAGGCTGGAAACCAGGTCGTGGGCGCGGCTGTGGCCACGCTTGCGCAGGGGCGGGGACGCAGGTGCAGGTGTTTCCATGGCGGTCTCCCAGAGACAAGACAAGCAGGCCGGTATGCAAGCGATCCTAGCAGCGCGACTTGTACGACAAGTACTTTTTTCGGTTTATTTTTCGAGCTGATTTGGCCCGCTCACTGAGAATGTAGCAACTTGTTTCCCAGCGGATTGACGATTTTATGCAAATTCTCGGCTTGTATAACGGCACATCCTGACTGTTCGGCATCTTGTCGTACAACTCGCGCGCGCATATTCTTTGCCCCAAGCATGTCAGACAACTCCCAGGCGACTGCCTCCAGCCTGTGACCTGAACCTGCAGTGACCCGCACAAAAACAATTAGTGGGAGATACACCAGTGACCGATCCCGTCGTTTCGTCCGCGCACCGTGGCGATGACACGCTCGCCAGCGCCGTAGCCAAGGTCAAGCGCCATGTGCTGCCGCTGTTCGTCATCATGTTCATCGTCAACTACCTCGACCGCGTCAACATCGGCTTCATCCGTCCGCACCTCGAAAGCGACCTCGGTATCAGCGCCGCAGCCTACGGCTTTGGCGCAGGCCTGTTCTTCATCGGCTATGCCTTGTTCGAGGTGCCGTCCAACATGCTGCTGCAAAAGGTCGGCGCCCGCATCTGGCTGACCCGCATCATGTTCACCTGGGGCCTGGTGGCAACCGCCATGGCCTTCGTGCAGAACGAAACCCAGTTCTATGTACTGCGGTTCCTGCTTGGCGTCGCCGAAGCCGGGTTCTTCCCTGGCGTGATCTACTACTTCACCCGCTGGCTGCCAGGCGCCGAACGCGGCAAGGCGATCGCCATCTTCCTCAGCGGTTCGGCGGTGGCCTCGCTGATCTCCGGGCCATTGGCCGGGGCGCTGATGCAGGTCCAGGGCCTAGGCCTGCACGGCTGGCAGTGGATGCTGTTCATCGAAGGCATGGCCTCGGTGGCGCTGTGCTTCTTCGTCTGGTTCTGGCTCGACTCCAAGCCGCACGATGCCAAGTGGCTGACCCGTGCCGAGCAGGATGTGCTGGTCGACACGATCGACCGTGAACAGCGCGAGCGCGAGGCAGTGGGGGCGGTCAAGCCGTCGATGTGGTCCTTGCTCAAGGATCGCCAGATCGTGCTGTTCTGCGTGATCTACTTCTGCATCCAGCTGACCATCTATGCCGCGACCTTCTGGCTGCCGAGCATCATCAAGCGCATGGGCGACCTGAGCGACATGGAAGTGGGCCTGTTCAACTCGGTCCCCTGGCTGATCTCGATCATCGCCATGTACGCCTTCGCCGCAGGCTCCTCACGCTGGAAATTCCAGCAGGCCTGGGTGGCCGCCGCGCTGATCGTCGCTGCTGTCGGCATGTTCATGTCCACCACTGGCGGGCCGGTATTCGCCTTTGTCGCGGTGTGCTTCGCGGCCATCGGCTTCAAGTCGGCCTCGGCGCTGTTCTGGCCCATTCCACAGGCCTACCTGGATGCACGCATCGCCGCCGCCGTCATCGCGCTGATCAACTCGGTGGGCAACCTAGGCGGGTTCGTCGCGCCCACCACCTTCGGCCTGCTCGAACAGCACACCGGCTCGATCCAGGGCGGGCTGTACGGCCTGGCCGTGACCTCCGTACTGGCAGCCATCGTGGTGTTCTTCGCCCGCACCGGCCCAAAGTCGCCCGCTTCCAATGACCAGAAACCGCGCTCGGCCTTGAGCCCGACCCACTGAACCTGCAGGAGAACAAGACAATGAACATGCAGACTCAACCTGAATCGATCGGCAGTGCCCAAGTCCACACCGGCACCCCCGTGATCACCGACTTGCGCGTGGTGCCAGTGGCTGGCCACGACAGCATGCTGCTCAACCTCAGTGGCGCCCACGGCCCGTACTTCACCCGCAACATCGTGGTGCTGCGTGACAGCGCCGGCAACACCGGCGTGGGTGAAGTACCGGGGGGCGAGAGCATCCGCCAGACCCTGGAAGACGCCCGCAGCCTGGTGATCGGCCAGCCCATCGGCAACTACCAGCGCGTGCTCAACAGCATGCGCCAGACCTTCGCCAACCGAGATTCGGCCGGGCGCGGCCTGCAGACCTTCGACCTGCGCATCACCGTGCACGCGGTCACCGCCATCGAGGCCGCGCTGCTCGACCTGCTGGGCCAGCACCTTGGCGTACCCGTCGCAGCCCTGCTCGGTGAAGGCCAGCAGCGCGATGCCGTGAAGATGCTGGGCTACCTCTTCTATATTGGTGACCGTGCCCGCACCGACCTGGCCTACCGCAGCGAAGCCGAGGCGGACAACGACTGGTTCCGCCTGCGCCATGAAGAGGCCCTGACCCCCGAGGCCGTGGTCCGCCTGGCCCAGGCCGCCAAGGACCGCTACGGCTTCAGCGACTTCAAGCTCAAGGGTGGCGTGCTGCGCGGCGAAGAAGAGATGGAGGCCGTGACCGCCCTGGCCGAGCACTTCCCCGAAGCGCGCATCACCCTGGACCCCAACGGCGCCTGGTCGCTGCGCGAGGCCATCGCCCTGTGCCGCGACAAGCATCACGTGCTGGCTTACGCCGAGGACCCTTGCGGCGCCGAGAACGGGTACTCGGGCCGTGAAGTGATGGCCGAGTTCCGGCGCGCCACCGGGCTGCCCACCGCGACCAACATGATTGCCACCGACTGGCGGCAGATGGGCCATGCGATCCAGCTGCAATCGGTGGACATCCCCCTGGCCGACCCGCATTTCTGGACCATGCAGGGTTCCGTCCGGGTCGCGCAGATGTGCAACGACTGGGGCCTGACCTGGGGCTCGCATTCGAACAACCACTTCGACATTTCCCTGGCCATGTTCACCCAGGTTGCCGCTGCTGCGCCGGGCGAGATCACCGCCATCGACACCCACTGGATCTGGCAGGACGGCCAGCGCCTGACCCGCGAGCCACTGCGTATCGTCGATGGGCACGTGCGCGTGCCGGAGCGTCCGGGGCTGGGTGTCGAGCTGGATGAAGACCAGTTGGCCAAGGCCCACGAGTGCTATCGCAACATGGGGCTCGGCGCGCGGGATGACAGCGTCGCGATGCAGTTCCTGGTGCCAGGTTGGTCGTTCGACAACAAGCGGCCATGCCTGGTGCGGTGACCCGCCGGGCTTCTCCCCCCTGTGTAGGAGCGGCCTTGTGTCGCGAAACGAGGGCGAAGCCCTCGCCGGGGCGCATGACTGTCGCGTTGCGCAATGGTGGCAGGGGACCCCGCATATGGTCGGGTCTATCTGCAGCGCCTAATCGATTCTGGGGCCGCCTTGCGGCCCTATCGCGCGGTCCGGCGTCCCGGCACAAGGCCGCTCCTACACAGGGCCCGGCTGCGCCGGCCATGGCTACCTACCAAAAAAACCCTGAGTCATCTCCACAAACGCCCCCAACACCGGATTCGGACTGTCCCTGCAAAACGCCAGGAAGATCTCCGCCTGCTGCTCCGTCCCCACCAGCGGCCGAAATACCACGTGCTCCATCCGCAACGCCTGGGCCGACGCAGGCACCACCGCGCACCCAAGCCCCACATTCACCAGTCCGATGATCGAGTGCGTCTGCCCCAGTTGATGCACATACCGTGGCTGCACATGGTGCCGGGCAAACAGGTTGGCAATACGGTCATGGAAATAGCGCCCCTCGCTGTCGGTGTACATCACGAAAGGCTCCCCATCGAAATCCGCCGGGCTCAACTGTTCACGCCCCGCCAGCGGATGGCCGGCGGGGAGGGCTGCGACAAAGGGCTCGCTCTTGATCGGCACATATTCCACCCGCGCACTGGGCGTCACCTGGCGCACGAACCCGATGTCGATCAAGCCGGTTTCCAACGCATGCACCTGGCTGCTGGACACCCGCTCGCTCAGCACCAGGTCGATGCCCGGCAATTGCGCAGCGGCGTGCACCAGCAGCTGCGGGATCATGCTGTAGGCCCCGACGGCGGTAAAACCCAGGGTCAGCCGACCAGCCTCGCCATGGGCAATACGCCGTGCCGACTGCGCGGCCAGCTCAGCGGTCTGCAGCACGCGCCTGGCATCTTCCAGAAAATTCTGCCCGGCGGGCGTCAGGCGCGCCTGGCGATTATTGCGCTCGAGCAACAGCACGCCGAGGTCATGTTCCAGCAGCTGGATCTGCCGGCTGAGCGGTGGCTGGGTCATGTGCAGGCGAAGGGCGGCCCGGCCGAAATGCAGCTCCTCGGCCACGGCGACGAAGCAACGCAACTGGTGAAGCTCCATGATTCAATTCCTGAATTATTCGATCCAGTATCTATATTAGACCTGTATCGATTGCCGTCCTAGCATCGGACTTACCCACTCGAACTGCCGGACACGCAATGAACAATCACAAGAACGAACTGTTGCTCACCCAGCCCGTGCCCGACGCGATCGACCAGGCCCTGGTGCAGGACTACCTCGTCCATCGCCTCTACCAGCATGATGATCCACAAGCCTTGCTGGCCGACGTCGGCCCGCGCATTCGCGGCGTGGTCACCGGCGGTGCCAAGGGGCTCTCCAACGCCCTGATGGATCAGCTGCCCGCCCTCGAGATCATTGCCATCGCCGGTATCGGCACCGACGCAGTCGACCTGCCCAAGGCCGCGGCTCGCAACATCTGCGTCACCACCACCCCCGGCGTGCTGACCGACGACGTTGCCGACATGGCCATCGGCCTGATCATCTCGACCCTGCGCCGTCTTGGCGAAGGCGAGCGGCTGGTGCGCAACGGCCAGTGGGGCCGGGTCAACCTGCCGCTGGCGCGCAAGGTCAGCGGTATCGACCTGGGCATCGTCGGGTTGGGCCGGGTCGGCCATGCCATTGCCCGGCGCGCCGCCGCGTTCGACATGCGCATCGCCTACACCGACCTGCAGGAACAGCCCGACAGCGGCTATCGCTTCGTCGGCGACCTTACGGCCCTGGCGCGCTCGGTGGATGTGCTGGTGCTGGCGGCCTCGGCCGACGACGGCAAGGCCATTGTCACCGCCGAGGTGCTCGAAGCCCTGGGCCCGGACGGTTACCTGGTCAACGTCGCACGCGGCAAGCTGGTGGATGAAGACGTGCTGGTCGAGGCCCTGCGCGAGCGGCGTATCGCCGGTGCCGGCCTGGATGTATTCGTCGACGAACCCAACGTGCCGCCCGCGCTCCACGACCTCGACCACGTCAGCCTGCAGCCGCACCGCGCCAGCGCCACCTTGCAGACGCGCCTGGAGATGGGCCGCATGGTCTTGCTCAACCTGGCCGCCTGCTTCGCCGGTGAACGACCACCGCACCGAGTGGGCCGAGGCTAGACGACCGCGCCACTTTCCTCCTGACAAGAACAATCGCTTCCCGCGAGAAGCAAGAGGGGCATCATGAATACCAAGTCCGCCGTTGCCACGCCGGTCGAACAGAGCGCCGTGGGTCGCCACCGCTTTCTGGTCCTGGCGCTGATCTTCGTCATCACCGTCATCAACTACGCAGACCGCGCCACCTTGTCGATCACCGGCACCGAAGTGCTGGCAGACCTGAGCCTGGACCCGGTGATGCTCGGCCTGATCTTCTCGGCCTTTGCCTGGGCCTACGCGCTGGGCCAGGTGCCTGGCGGCTGGCTGCTGGACCGCTACGGCGCGCGGCGGGTGTATGGCATCAGCCTCATCCTGTGGTCGGTGTTCACCTTGCTGCAAGGCACTGTGGGCTGGATGGGCCTGGCCGGCGCCTCGGCGGCGGTGGCACTGTTCTCGATGCGCTTCATGCTTGGCCTGGTCGAGTCTCCGGCGTTTCCCGCCAACTCGCGCATCGTCAGCTGCTGGTTCCCGACCCGCGAGCGCGGCACCGCCTCGGCGCTGTTCAACTCGGCGCAGTACATGGCCGTGGTGGTGTTCGCCCCGCTGATGGCCTGGATGACCCACACCCTGAGCTGGGAGCAGGTGTTCATCTGGATGGGTGTGCTCGGGCTGGTGCTGAGCGTGGTGTGGTTCCGCCTGTACCACGAGCCGCACAACGCGCCGGGGCTGTCGCGCAGCGAGCTGGAATACATGCGTGAAGGTGGCGCCCTGGTCGACCTGGAAAAAGACCGCAAGTCCGCCAAGAGCAAGCCCACCCGCGCCGAAGTGATGCAGCTGTTCACCAGCCGCAACCTGTGGGCGGTGTACCTGGGCCAGTACTGCATCACCGCGCTCACCTACTTCTTCATCACCTGGTTCCCGATCTACCTGATCAAGGGCCGCGGCATGACCATCATGGAAGCCGGCTGGGTAGCTGCGCTGCCGGCGATCTGCGGGTTTACCGGCGGGATCCTCGGCGGGTTGCTGTCGGACTGGCTGATCAGCCGTGGCGTGCATCCCTCCAAGGCGCGCAAGACACCGTTCGTGCTCGGCATGGGGTTGTCCACCGTGCTGGTGCTGGCCAACTACGTCGACGCCAACTCCGCGGTGATCATGCTGATGGCCCTGGCATTCTTCGGCAAAGGCTTCGCCGCGGTGGGCTGGGCCGTGCTGTCCGACGTGGCGCCCAAGAAGATGGTCGGGCTGTGCGGCGGCGTGTTCAACGGCATCGGCAACGTGGCCGGCATTGTCACCCCATTGGTGATCGGCTACGTAGTCGCCACCACTGGCTCGTTCCATAACGCACTCTGGTTCGTCGCCGCCCATGGCGTGCTGGCGATCTTCGCTTACCTGTTGCTGGCCAGGCGCTTCGAGCGTACCGGGCAGGCGTAGGCAGACGCCCGGCAACAGGGCCCCGGTCATGACCGGGGCTTTTTTTTGTCTGTCTTGAGGGGGGTGGCGGTCATGGGATTGAGCGTCGGCCGCGGGGCGTGCGCTTGGGCCTTGTGGCGACCTTGAGATCGAGCGCCGCCCGCGCGGCGCATCGCGGGACAAGCCCGCTCCCACATTTGTTGCAACATGCCATGGCCTGTGGGATTTGGGTTGTCAGCCCTGGTGCATGACGGAAGACGGGTGGGGGGCGGTGTGCTCGCCACAAGATCTTCGCCGTACAGACAAGGCTAAGACTCCAGTTTGTCAGGTCATGGCACGTTGCAACAAATGTGGGAGCGGGCTTGTCCCGCGATGCGCCGCGCGGGCGGCGCTCGATCTCAAGGGCGCCACAAGGCCCCAAGCGCACACCCCTTAACCCCCGCATGACGCCCCCAGACAACCCTTGTCGTGATCAAACACCCCCGTGGCGTTTTCAAGTAATTTGCCTTCGCCCCCCACGGCTTAAAGTGGACCCCGCTTCTCATCCACGCGTCGCTCTTGAAACGTGATCAAGTCAACAACAGAGCGTGAGCGACCGTGTCTATCATCCGTTTCTTCCAAGGAGGCCCTTTCGCCTACGCCTGCCCGTCCTTTCCTGTGTCAGCAAAAAGAGAACAAGATCAATGAACACCGTGGGATCTGATGGTAGTAACCTTGCGCAAGGTTTCAAACCACGTCACGTCACGATGCTGTCGATTGCCGGCATCATCGGAGCGGGACTGTTCGTAGGCTCCGGGCATGCCATTGCGGCAGCCGGGCCCGCCACCATAATCGCCTATCTCGTCGCTGGGACGCTTGTCGTCCTGGTGATGCGCATGCTCGGCGAAATGGCTGTCGCCAACCCCGACACCGGCTCGTTTTCCACCTATGCAGACCAGGCCATCGGCCGCTGGGCCGGCTTCTCCATCGGCTGGCTGTACTGGTGGTTCTGGGTGCTGGTGATCCCCATCGAAGCCCTGGCCGCAGGCCATGTGCTCAACAACTGGTTCCCCGAGGTCGGCAGCTGGTTCTTCGCCTTGCTGTCGGTGGTGCTGCTGGCAGGCACCAACCTGTTCAGCGTGGCCAAGTACGGCGAGTTCGAGTTCTGGTTCGCGATCCTCAAGGTAGCGGCGATCATCGCCTTCATCAGCCTGGGGTTCAGCGCCCTGATGGGCTGGCTTCCGGACCGCGAGGTCAGTGGCCTGAGCACCCTGGTCGAGGAGTACGGCGGCTTTGCCCCCAAGGGCGCATCAGCCGTGGTCGGCGCCTTCATCACCGTGATGTTCAGCTTCATCGGCACCGAGGCCGTGACCATCGCCGCCGCCGAATCGAACAACCCGGCGCGCAACATCGCCCGGGCCACGCGCTCGGTGATCTGGCGGATCAGCACCTTCTACCTGCTGTCGATCTTCGTGATCATCTCCATCGTCCCGTGGAACGACCCGCAACTGGCCGTGGTGGGTTCCTACCAGCGCGCGCTGGAATTGATGAACATCCCGTACGCCGCCTTCCTGGTGGACTTCGTCGTGCTGGTCGCCGTGGCCAGCTGCATGAACTCCTCCATCTACATCGCCTCCCGGATGATGTACTCGCTGGCCAAGCGCGGCGAAGCCCCGGCGATGCTGAAGAAGACCTCCAGCGTCGGCGTACCGCGGTCAGCGGTGTTCGGCAGCACCTTGATCGGCGCCGCCATAGCCATCCTCAACTTCTTCGCGCCCAAGGGCGTGTTCGAGTTCCTGCTGGCCAGCTCCGGCGCCATCGCCTTGCTGGTGTACCTGGTGATTGCCATCTCCCAGCTGCGCATGCGTAACCGCATGCAGCGCCAGAACATCGAGATCCCGTTCAGGATGTGGCTGTTCCCCTGGCTCACCTGGGCAGTGATCATCTTTATCAGCTGCGCGTTGGGCGTGATGATGTTCACCGAAGAGCACCGCGCCGAAGTGACCTCGACCATCGGTTTGGCGCTGGTGATCTCGTTCCTCGGGATCATCTCGTCACGCCGGCACCAGGCGCGGGATGCCTTGGTTGCGCGGTCGATGGGGTAGCCCGGACAAGGTGCCTGGCTGCTCCCCCCCATGTAGGAGCGGCCTCGTGCCGGGACGCCGGACCGCGCGAAATGAGGGCAAAGCCCTCACCGAAGCGCATCACTACCAGGTTGTGCAATGCTGCCAGGGAACACCGGATGCATTCAGTCGGCCCTTGTAGCGTTTCTGCGATCTTAGGGCCGCTTCGCGCCCCCTTCGCGACACGAGGCCGCTCCTACAGGGGGCGGCGCCTGGACCAGGAAACGAACCAAATCAATCCCTCACCTGCAAGAGCACGAGCAAGACCCTAATCCGCCTCACGCCAGATCAGCTTGCTGGTGTCATACCCCTGCTTCTGCGCCTGGGCCAGCAATTCATGCCGGGTCTGGTCATTCACGATGGGCGTACGCGACAGCAGCCACAGGTACTCCCGGTTCGGATGCCCAACCAGCGCCACCCGATAATCATCGTCATGGAACAGCACCCAGTACTCGCCCTTGGTCACCGAAGGCAGCAACCGGCTGAACCAGTTATCAAACTGCACCCAGAGCTTGTCCGTCTGGCCCGGCACCTGGGGTTCGGCGACGCCCTTGGCTTCAGTCCATTCCCCATCTTCATCGCGGCAGCGATTGTCGACATCGACCCGCCCGTCCTCCCGCACGCCGTAGCGCGCCTCGGACTGCACGCAATTGCGTTGGAAGAACATCGGCAGCCGCGCCAACTCATACCAGGTGCCCTGGTAGCGCTGCAGGTCGACCTGCATCGTCGATGGCGGAGCCTCATGGTTATCGTTCGAATTCACGCACCCGGCCAAGGCCAGGGTCAGGCAGGAAAGCAGCAGTAGCGGACGCTTCACCTTGGATTCCTCCACGGGTTATCGGACCAAGCCCACGTCCCGAGAGGGGGAGGGGGTTTCAGGTTCGATACCGGTCTACAGTGAAAGTTGAGTTTTTCGGCTGTCCATCGCAACTACCACCTGAACAACACCCAAACCAGGGAAACACTCCATGAGCACCACCATCACCCTGAAAACCCTGATCGAACAAGCAACCCAAGGCACCATCCGCGAACTGGAACTGCTCTCCATGGAAGGCGGCTTCTACCTGCTGCGCGCACACCTGGCCTCGGAAACATGCCGAGTAGTCACCGACCAGGGCCACCCTTTGAAACTGCGCTCCACCACAGAGCTCCGTGACCACCTTCACGCATTTCCATCAATCCCCTGCGTCCTGGTCCAACACGTAGCCCATGACGAAATGTGCGGCCACACACCCACCGACATAGAGCCCCTCCGCGTCCCCTTCACCCTGGAGCGCCAGTTCTGATCACTGGAAAAACCCACCAGATACCCGCCCTGATAGATTCCCTAAATCGCTTCGGCCTCCGCCATTCGTCGGGTAAATCACTGCCCATGACTACCACTCAATAAATCTCGCAGCTTACTACCCAACCACCTGACAGGTGGCACTTCGCGACTACCCCTCTCACCAGAAGTTTCATATAAAACTTTGATGGCCAAGTAATGGCACTCCCGCCCGGTTTTCTGAGATTCTGCCTATCCAAGATTCGAAGAATTCCAGGTCCCGTATGGCCAGCACCGCTCCAATCCCCTTCAACGAAAAAGACCGGCTGGCCCGCGTGACCGAGATGTGCATCCTGGCCAAGGAGACAGATGCCGAGCTCGATGCCCTGGTGTCCATGGTCTCCCAGCGCTTCGCCATGCCCATCTGCCTGATCTCGATCGTCAGCGCCCGCCAGCAGTGGTTCAAGGCCAAGGTGGGCCTGGACAGCGATAGCACCTCGCGTGACGTGTCGTTCTGCGCCCACACCATCCTCGGCGTAGCGCCACTCGAAATCACTGACGCCACGCTCGATTCAAGGTTTAACGCCAACCCCCTGGTGACCGGCGCACCGGGTATCCGCTACTACTGCGGCGCACCGCTGGTTACCGAGGACGGCTACGCGATCGGCAGCCTCTGCCTGATCGACACCGTCTCCAGAGCCGCCATGAGCGACGCCGACCTCACAGCCCTCGTCGACTTCGCCGCATTGGCCATGAAGATGCTGACCGGCATCCGCCTGCGAAACTTCCTCGACCAGCCCACAGGACTGTGGAACCGCGTACGGCTCGAGTTCGACGTGGCAAACCACCTCGCCCAGAAAGGCGACTTCGTCCTGCTGGCGATCGACATCATGCCCGTCAAGGTGCTGAACGACATCGTCAAGGCCCTGGGCTACAACTACGCCCACGACCTCACCCTGCGCGTGAAAAGCCTGATCGTCGGCCAGCTGGGCAGCGGCATCCAGCTCTACAAGATCAGCCCCACACGCTTCGGTTTCATCCTTCCCAGCGCCGCCGACGTCAGGCGCGTGTGCAGTGAACTCGTGCAGGCCCTGCTGCCCCCCGTGGAGTGCCACGGCATCCCCGTCTCGCTCGATGCAGGCATTGGCGTGCTCCCGGTCTCCCGCACCGGCGGCCACGACCTGGAGTGGCTCCGCTGGGTCGTCAACGCCGCCGAAGACGCACGGCATTGCCCACGGCGTTGGTCCTACTACGATCCCGAAATGGACGCCGCCCAGCGCCGGGCATTCCTGTTGCTGAGTTCCTTGTCCCAAGCCCTGGCCAGCCCGAACCAGTTCCGCCTGGAATTCCAGCCCCGCATCGACCTTCAATCCGGCGAGTGCCGCTCGGCCGAAGCACTGCTTCGCTGGCAGCACCCCGTGCTCGGCGCCATCTCCCCGGCCGAGTTCATCCCCCTGGCGGAAAAGACCGCCCTGATCACCGACATCAGCGTGTGGGTCATGGTCTCGGTGGTCCGTTACCTCAAGCATTGTCCTGTGAGAGACCTGACCGTCAGCATGAACGTGACCGCCCGCGACCTGGAGAGCTGCGCGTTCATCGACAGATTGCTCGAAGAGCTCGCCAGCCACGGCGTCGATCCCATCCGCATCGAGCTGGAGTTCACCGAAAGCGTGCTGATCGAGCACCCCGAGGTGGTCGAGCAGCAACTGCAGCGCGCCCGGCGCGTGGGCATCACCGTGGCGATCGATGACTTTGGTACCGGCTATAGCAACTGGGCGTACCTGAGCCGGATTCCGGCGGCGGTGGTGAAGCTGGACAAGACGCTGATCCAGAAGATCTTCGCCAGTGAGAAGGATGCGTTGCTGGTCAGGACGTTGATCGACCTGGCGGGGGAGTTGGGGTATCGGGTGGCGGCGGAGGGGATTGAGACGGTCGAGGTGCTGGAGCAGGTGAAGGCGTGGGGGTGTGCTGAGGCGCAGGGCTTCTATCTGGCGCGGCCGATGTCGAGTGGCGACTTCGAGCGTTGGCATGAGGCGCAGAGCGTTTGATCCTGAACCGTGACTCGCTTGGAATCAGGAGTTTCGATACGAGGCATTGAGAAATTTCACGCAAAGATTGGTTAGCTTTCCTTTGAAGCCGCGGAGAAATACCTCAACTTTTCCTGCCTCCGTGTAGGCCATCTCCGAATCATCTGCACGCGGACCTCAAGCCGTTGCGAGGGTCTCGGGAGCGCTCTAGTCTCGCCAAAGTCGCTGGGCAAACCGGCGACCGGTTTGCCAGGCCCTCTGATAATCACATACCAGAGACTGGTTCGACTTTATTCGGCAAATGATCGAGGCGCTGCCAGCATGAGCGAATCAAGAACACCCCACAGTGCAACAGACGACCGCTTCGACGAAGTGCTCGCGCTGATCCACGGCGCCAGGCAGCGGGCCATGCAGGCGGTGAATACCCAGCTGATTGAACTGTACTGGCAGGTCGGTGCGTATATCAGCCGCAAGCTGGAACAGGCTGAATGGGGGGATGCCGTGGTCGGTCAGTTGGCCGATCATCTGGCGCGAACCCAGCCGGGACTCCGTGGTTTTACCCGGTCTAATTTGTTCCGCATGCGTCAGTTCTATGAGGTCTACCGAAACGAGGGAAAAGTCGCGGCACTGCCGCGACAATTGTCCTGGACCCATAACCTGATCATCTTCGGCCAGAGCAAGCGCCCGGAAGAGCGCGAGTTTTACTTGCGGATGGCGATCAAGGAAAAATGGTCGAGCCGTGAGCTGGAGCGCCAGTTAAAGGCAGCACTGTTCGAGCGCAGCATCACCCAGCCCGCAAAAGTCTCAGCAGTGCTGAGACAGTCTCACCCCTCGGCCCTGGAGGTATTCCGCGACGCCTACATGGTCGATTTCCTCGACTTGCCTGGCGCCCATGCCGAGGCCGATCTGCATCAGGGGTTGTTGGCGCGGCTCAAGGATTTCCTTATCGAGCTGGGGCGCGACTTCTGCTTCGTCGGCTCTGAATACCCCCTGCAAGTAGGCGGGCGTGATTTCGCCCTGGACCTGCTGTTCTTCCACCGTGGCCTCAACTGCCTGGTGGCCATCGAACTCAAGGTCGGCCGATTCGAGCCAGAGTATCTGGGCAAGCTCGGTTTCTACCTGGAAGCGCTGGACCGAAACGAACGCAAACCCCACGAAAATCCTGCCATTGGTGTGCTGCTGTGTGCCAGCAAGGACGACGAAGTGGTGGAGTACGCGCTCAACCGCAGCTTGTCGCCGGCGCTGATTGCCGAGTATCAGACGCGGTTGCCGGACAAGCAGTTGTTGCAGGCCAAGTTACAGGAGTTCTATGCGTTGGATACTGCGCGGGGGGATGAGTTCTGAGAGGGATGCTGACGGTCTGGCTTTAATGCAACCCCTTGCTGGACATTGCTCAATTCAAAGCATCTACGGAAATACGGCAGATATCCATCCAAGGCTCACACGACCGGTCGCCTGCTTGCTAGGCTTGTCTGCCAAGCCCGGGGCGACGGTGCCCACGTAGCACCGTCCTCCCGTCAGCCTCCCTACAAGTCGCAGCTACGATTGAAGCCGTCGATGTGCAAATCCAGAAAGCAGGTTTTCCTATGAGTGCAGTGATCGGCCAGAAGCTACAGAGCAGTCGCAAAGAACTTCTGGATATCGGGCTTCGCAACAACATGCTCAACTTCCGCAAGACCGCCAAGACCTTGATGGTGGTCGATGAGCTGTCCGAAGAGGTGTTCAAGACCCTCTATCGTCAGGACAAGGCCATGGCCTTTGCGCCAATGGCCCGCAAGAAACTGGTGGACCTGGCCAAGGCCTCCAGGCCGGAGGAGCTGGAGAGCGACACCCCCGGCAACGACGAGTTGTTGCATGAGCTCGATGGCCTGGACTGGAATGCCTTCGCTGAGGACGCAGCCGAGGATGAAACGGGCAAGGCCCGCCGCCATCGCGATACGCGTTTGCAGACTGCCATCGAAGACGAACGTCTTTTCCTCCAGCTGTTGAAGATCCATACCGAGGCCAAGGGCTTCATCGAGGAGCAGGGCGTCAACACGCTATTCCTGTCCCTGGGTTTCCTGCATTGGTACGAAGCGGACAGCTCTGAAAACCTGCGCAAGGCGCCTCTGATCCTGCTGCCCGTCACGCTTGAACGCAGCGGGGCGAAGGACGCGTTCAAGCTGAAGTACTCCGGTGACGAGCTGATGCCGAACTTGTCCCTGGTCGCGAAGCTCAAGACGGACTTTGGCCTGGACCTGAGCGCATGTGCGTTCGACGAGGAAACCTTCGACACTGACGAAAACAGCCTGGATCGCTTCTACAGCGATGTCACTGCTGTAATCAGCAAACAAGCGCGTTGGAAGGTTGCCAGTAACGAAATTGCGCTGGGCTTCTTCTCGTTCGGCAAGTTCCTGATGTTCAAGGATCTCGACCCGAAGAGTTGGCCGGAAGACAAGCACCCTGATAACAACCCGGTGATGAAGCGCCTGCTGGGCCCGGGCTTTGGAGATCAGCGCGCGGCATATCCCGAGGACGTGAATATCGACTCGGTGATCAAGCCGGGTGAAGTCCGTTTCGTCAAAGACGCCGACAGCAGCCAGACAGAAGCCATCCTGGAAGTGCGCGAAGGCTCCAACCTGGTCATCCAGGGCCCGCCGGGGACCGGCAAGTCCCAGACGATTACCAACATCATCGCCGAGCTGATCGGGCAGAAGAAAACCGTACTGTTCGTTGCTGAAAAGATGGCGGCACTGGAGGTGGTGAAGCGCCGCCTGGATGAAAGCCATCTCGGCGACGCGGTACTCGAACTGCATTCCCACAAGTCCACCAAGCAGTCCGTGCTCAAGGAGCTGGGACGCACCCTGGATCAAGGTCGGCCACTGAGCAAAGGCGCAGAGGGCGACCTGGCCACCCTGAAAGCGCTGCAGGATGCCCTCAATCATTACTGCGAAGCCGTCAGCGCGCCGGCGGGGGCAAGCGGTTTGCCCTTTATCGACGTGCTTGGCCGCTACCTGAAGATGCAGCGAGTCCATCCCGGATTACCCGTGATCCCGTTTGGCCCAATGGCCGGCTGGAGTTTCGCCGAACAGCAGAAGCATCGAGAGCTGGTCGAAGAACTGGTGCTCCACCTCAAAGCGATGGGCCGGCCCGATCGCAGTCCGTTCTGGGGCAGCCAGCGCACGTTCTTCTCACCCATCGAACAAACCACTGCCAGTGACGCATTGCAGTCGGCGATCTCCCACCTCAACGCCCTGCAATCCGCCACTGCCGCGCTCTCCGAGCGATTGATGCTGACCCAGCCGGCCACCTTGGCAGACGTCGATGTGGTCTGCCGTGCTGCACGGCGTGCGGCGGAGGCGCCGCGGCTCGAAGGCATCAAGATATCCACAGGTGAATGGCAATCGCGTCGCGACGCCATTCGCGAACTGCTCGATGCGGGCGAGAAAATGTCTGCCTGCCGTGACCAGTTCGACAAGCACCTGATCGACGCTGCTTGGGAGCAGGACCTTCTGGACGTTCGCCAGAACCTCCTGGCCTACGGCGACAAGTGGTGGAGAATATTCTCGGGTCGCTTCCGCGCATCGCGCACCCGGCTGCAAGGTCTCGTCCGCGAGGCATTGCCCAAGAGCAACGCCGGCATGCTTGAACTGGTCGACGCGGTCCTGACCTACCAGCAGCACAAGAAGGTGTACGACCAGCACGAAGCCTTGGGCAGCGCGCTGTTCGGCGCCCAGTGGCAACGCCAGAAAACCGATTGGGCCGTGCTCGAGCGCCTGAGTGCCTGGGTGATCCAGCTACATGACGACTTGGGCAACGGGCAGATCCCCCAAGGCATCATCGCCTTCCTGGCCGGACACGCCGATGCCGCTGGACTGGGCGATGCCGTCGCTGGCGTAGAGCAACATGTCAGCGGGCTGGACAAGGCGATCCGTGAATCGCTGGAAGTGACCGGCATGCAGGAGGAGAACGCCAAGGCCGATGTCAGGAAACTCTCCCTGCCCGCCCTGGAAGCGCGTTTGCAGGAATGGCAAGGCAACCTCAACGCCCTCTACCAGATGTCCCGATTCAACGTGCTCTCGGCACAGATGCTCACCGCCAACTTGAGTGAGCTGCTCAACATCGCCATCAGCCATGACGAGCACGAGAACCTGACCGCCATCCTGGATCTCTCCTGGTACGCAGGCCTGGTGCAATCGGTGTATGCCCAGAAACCCGCGCTCCAGCAGTTCGACCGGATCAAGCACGAGCACCAGATCGCGCGCTTCAAGTCGCTCGATCTCGCGTCGCTCAATCACGCCCAGACGTCCCTGGCCAAGCAGGCGTGGGAGGGGATGCCCAATATCAACCAGCCCGGTGAAATGGCCGTACTGCGCGCCGAGCTGAACAAGAAGCGCCGCCATATACCGATCCGGCAACTGATCGAGAAAGCGGGGCGAGCGATCCAGCAGATAAAGCCGGTGTTCATGATGAGCCCGATGTCGATCGCCAACTTCCTTCCACCCGGCAAGCTCGAGTTCGACGTGGTGGTATTCGACGAAGCCTCCCAGGTGAAAGCCGTCGATGCCTTCGGTGCCATCATGCGCGGCAAGCAGGTCGTGGTCGTGGGCGACACCCGCCAGATGCCGCCTACCGACTTCTTCAGTCGTGACGTCGAGATGGACGACGAAGACGGGGCGACCGCCGACATCGAAAGTATCCTGAGCATGTTCAAGGCCGCGGGTAGCCAGGAGCGCTACCTGCGCTGGCACTACCGGAGCCGGCACGAGTCGTTGATCGCGGTCTCCAACGTCGAGTTCTACGACAGCAAGCTGGTGGTCTTCCCCTCGGCGGGCCAGCATCCCGATGCCACGGGCATCAGCTTCGACTACCTGCCCGAGGCGATCTACGACCGGGGCCGCACCCGCACCAACAAAGGCGAAGCCAAGGCCGTCGCCAAGGCCGTCATGGAGCACGCGATCCGCACGCCCGGCCTGTCGCTGGGCGTGGCTGCCTTCAGCGTGGCGCAGCGTGATCTCATCCAGGTCGAGATCGAGTTGCTGCGTCGGCAGTCCCCGGAAGCGGAAGCCTTCTTTACCGCCCAGGGGAGCGAGCCATTCTTCGTCAAGAACCTGGAAAACATCCAGGGCGATGAGCGCGACAAGATCTTCATCAGCATCGGCTACGGGCGTAACGAGTCCGGCCGCGTTGACAAGGCGTTTGGCCCGGTCAACCGCGAGGGCGGCCACCGCCGCCTCAACGTCCTGATCACCCGGGCCAAACTGGCGATGCGCGTGTTCTGCAACTTCAGGGCGGAAGAGCTTGAACTCGACGCCAACGCCCCCCTGGGCGTCAGGGCGCTGAAGAACTTCCTCAAGTATGCCGAGACAGGCGAACTCGAAGTCGCACGCGAGACCGGCAAAGCTGCGGACTCCCCGTTCGAGCTGGAAGTGATCGAGGCGCTGCGAGAGCGAAACTATGTGGTGGAACCGCAGGTAGGCACCGCAGGCTACTTCATCGATATCGCCGTCAAGGATCCCGAGTATCCAGGGCGCTATGTCCTGGCGATCGAATGCGATGGCGCGGCCTATCACAGCTCCCGCTCGGCGCGTGACCGGGACCGCCTGCGCCAAGGCGTGCTGGAAGGCCTGGGCTGGAACTTCCACCGGATCTGGAGCACGGACTGGTTCCGCAACCCGCAGCAGGAAACCACCCGCGTCGTGGCAGCGATCGAGGCGGCTCGTGCCAGGATCGCCGAGGGACGGCATGCGCTCCCCGAGGTGGCACCTGAACCCAAGCACGAGATTGTGCGCGGAGAGCCGGCCGTGGAAACCATGCCGAGTTCGAGCAGGCAATACGTGAAAGCGCGCCTGGCCCCCGTGGCCTCGCTGAACGAGCTGCATCAGGAAAAGCCGGAGAGCCTGATGCAGATGATTCGTACGGTGGTCGAGGTCGAGGCACCGGTGCATACCACCGAAGTTACTCGTCGGCTCATGGAGGCGTTTGGTGTGACGCGGGCTGGCTCGAGGATTACCAACGCGGTCGACCAGGCTATTCGGCTTGGTGTGCAGCACAGGTTGTTCCACGGGCGGGGTGGGTTCATGTATTCGGTTGAAAACAAGGCCGTCCCTATCCGCAGCCGCGCCCATTGGGAGTCTTCCGAGCGCAAGGTCGAGTGGATTGCTCCTGAAGAGCTGGACCAGGCGCTGGTAGAAACCGTCACGCTAGGATTCTCGATGAGCCGCGAAGATGTCATTTCCGGAGCGCTGGCGCTGCTGGGCTTTGGGCGGGCGACGGCGAAGATTGCTGGGATGGTTGATGAGCGGATTGTTGCGCTGGCCAACGAGGGGAGGTTGCGGATGGTTGATGGGGTGGTGACTCCAGTGGCTTCGTCTTGACCCATTGGGGTTAGAGCCCAAGGCAATCGTGTCAGCACTGCTGACACGATTGCCTTGGGCTCACAACTTCAAAGCTGACCCCGTTCGTGTGGGAGATTCTACGGTGCTTTACAAGGATGCGTTGATCGCATCGACCCGCAGCGACTGGGGCAACGCCAGCATAGTCTGATCTGCGATCAGGCTATTGCGCGTGCGCGGTTCTCTGAGGCGTACTCAGATGACGAGAAAGTCTCACCGCTGGTGAGACAATTCCTCTGGTCCCATAACCTGATCATCTTCAGCCAAAGCAAGCGCCTGCCAGGGCGCTGCGGAATCGACGTGAACATGTTTCTGCTTCTTCGGCAGGAGCGGTGTATCAAGCGTGCCCAGCGTGAACACGCATCGATAACTGCTCCGGCGATACCTCGGACCCTCACGCAACCGGCGCATTGCGAAACACTTGCCCGCGCCTCAGCGGAATCGTAGCGCAGCTCGCCAGGCCGAACACTGCAGCGACCACTATCCAGCCCAGTCCGTTGGCATACAACGGCACGGTCGAGGCCAGCAATGCATCCGCGCTTGCGGGCAACAGTGCGAAAGCCTTGAGTGCGTCGATCATGCCCATGATGCCCGCGCCCGTGACCGCGCCGGCATACACCGATTGATGCCCGCCAAAAAACCGATTGAGAAACACCAGGGCGATCAAGGTAATCGCGATCGGGTACAGGAACAGCAGGATAGGGGAGGCGAGGTTGAGGATGGAAGTCAGGCCAAAGTTGGTGATCACCAGGCTCAGCAGGCCCAGCGTGACCGCCCACGCCTTGTAGCTGAAAGCGGGGAACACGCGGCTGAAATAATCAGCCACCGATGCCAGGCACGCGACCGCCGTTGTCAGGCCAGTGAGCAGGACGATCACTGCGAGCATCACCACGCCGGTACTGCCGAGCAGCAGGTCGACGATGCCGGTCAACGCTTGGCCGCCATTGCTGGAGAGGCCCAGTACTTCAAAGCTGCTCGCGCCCATGCCCGCCAGCGACAGTTGTACGGCCGCCAGGGCTATCACCGCGAAGATACCGGCGCGAACGAACAATCTGGACAACAGCTGCGGCGCCACTCCGGAAAGCCTGGCGGCATCCAGGAAGATCTTGCCGAACACAAAGGCCGCCAGTACATCCATGGTGTAATAACCCTGGGTGAAGCCCACGCTGAAGGCGTTGGCGATGTATTCACCCGAAGGCGCCGCGAAATCGGCGATCGGCGAGATGAGGGACGTCAGCACAATGACCACCAGCAAGATGAGGAAGGTGGGCGTCAGGACATTGCCTATGCGATCGACGAATTTCTTCGGATCCAGCGACAGGTAGAGTGTCACGCCGATGAAGACCACCGAAAACAGCATCAATATCCAGCTGTCAGGCAGCGACAGGCTCGTCACGAAGGGCGTGACCGACACTTCATACACCACCGCAGCGGTGCGCGGCACCACATAGATGGGACCCAGCGTCAGGAACAGAAGCAGCGAAAAGAGCTTTGCAAAGGTGCTGCCGACTCGGTTGGCCAGCGACTCGATAGTACCGCCGGCAATCGACAATGCCAGGATGGCCAGGAACACAAGGCCAACGCCAGTGATCAGGAAACCCGACATCGCGACCCAGGTATTAGTCCCCGCAGCCTGTCCCAAGGGTGGCGCAAAGATGATGTTTCCCGCCCCCAGGAACATGGAAAAAAGAAAGAATGAAAGTGATACGAAGGTTTTAACGCGGATCTTGTCGGTCATGAAGTGTGCCTCGATTTTTATTAGTATCGCAACGGATTGTCATGTCCTTGCGCGAAGAGTCAGAACCGGTTGATGCAATAAGGCCGCAGGTCGAGACTGTTGGCCTGGCCGGTCATGCGATCGGATATCAGCCTGCCGGTCAGGGCGGCGAGCGTGAGGCCGGCATGCTGATGGCCAAAGGCGAAGCCGATTTGCGGACAGTGTGGATGCGTATCGATGACCGGCAGTGAATCGGGAAGGGTGGGCCGCATGCCCATCCACTCGGTTGCTGCCCCCAGGTCAGGCTGGGTCTGCGGCAACAGGGCGCCGAGGTGATGACGCAGGGTTTGATAGCGGGCCGGGTTGGCAGGGAGCTGCACGCCGCCCAACTCACTGAAACCGACAATCCGCAGGCCGCCGTCCAGCGGCGAAATAAAGACGTTGCGGTCAGCGGAACAGATCGGACCGTTGATCAACCCATGGACCTGGGGCAGATTCAGGTGGTAGCCGCGTTCTGCCATCAGCGGGACCGATAGTCCCAACGTCTCGAGCAGCGCCGCGCTATGCGCGCCCGCACATACTATTGCGTTGCCATAAGTGTGTATGCCATTGGCGGTCTTCACTTCCACGCCGCTGCCGACAGGACGAAGGGAAAGCACGTTCTCTTGCCGCCGTTCGCCGCCGCGTTCGATAACCCGTCTCAGCAGCGCCTGGCTCAGCTGATAGGGGTCGCCTACACGATGTGCATCGGGCAGCAGAATCGCGTGGTTGATCCGCCTACGCAAGGCCGGCTCGAGAGCAGCCACCTGGTTGCTGTCGGCAAATTGCGCTGCGATTCCCCAGGCAGAATAAAAGTCCTGTTCCGCCCGAGCGTCACCCAGGCCCTGAGCGTTTTCCCAGACACGCATGTAATGAGTCTGACGCAAGTGTGAGGCGAGTTCTTCCCTGTCAAGCAGCGCCTGCCAGGCGGGTACTGCGAGCTTGAGCAGGGCGGCCAAAGCGCAGCGGCCTTTCTCAACGGACTGTGTACGGGCTGCCATTGCAAACCGAACCATCCATGGAAGGCTGTGGCGCCAGTGTTTCACCGGCACGGCCAAGGCCCCATGCGGATCCCTCAACATCGACCAGGCGTTGCGGATATTCGCGCCGGTAGCCAACGGCTCAATGAGCTCTGTGGCAATGAAACCAGCATTGCCGTACGACGCTCCATGGCCGGGCGTATTGGGGTCGAGCAAGGTGACTCGACAGCCTCGCTCCAGCAATTCCACCGCTGTGCAAAGGCCGATCAGGCCTGCGCCAACCACAGCGTAGCTATTGGAAGTTTCCATGGGTCAGACCCCTGATCTTGATCGGCACGCTATGGCGGATCGCATGTGGATACCGGGTTCGAGCCATCGTCGATGGCCCGTTCATACTTGCATTTACGCAGGGCTTGCCTGGAATGCGTCATAGGCCAGCGAAGCGGCAGCCAAATCTTCCAGCGCGGTGCCGACCGCCTTGAAGACGGTCACCTCGTCGGCGCAGGAGCGTCCAGGGTGTTGACCGCGGCAGAGTTGCTGCAATGTCGCCGCTACCTGCGATTCGCTGAACGCACCGCTCTCGATCGGCGCGAGGATATCACCCGCTTTCAGCAACGCTTCGGCTGTGTCGATGAACACCGTGCCCTTGCTGAAACACTGGTCATCGCTTTCGCGCATGGCAGGCGTGAAGCTGCCGATAAGGTCCAGGTGGGTACCCGGTTTCAGCCATTGGCCATGGATCAACGGCGCAGTCGACAAGGTCGCACAGGTCACGATGTCAGCGTCGCCTGCGGCCTCTTGCAGGTCGTCGACCTCCTGCGCATCGATGCCTTGTGCCCGCAGGTTGGCCGCCATCGCCTGCGCTGACTCGGGGCGAATATCCCACACCAGAACCCGTTCGATCGGACGCACCGATCGGTAGGCTTCCGGTAGCAAGCTGCCCACGCGTCCGGCTCCGACCACCAGCAACGTGCTTGCGTCTGGACGACTCAGCCACTTGGCAGCCAGCGCTGAAGCGGCCGCAGTGCGCCTGGAGGTGATCACGTCCCCATCCAGGATCGCCAGAGGCACTCCGGTCGCAGCGTCGTACAGGATGAACACCGAATGCAGCCCCGGAAGGCCGTGGGCATGGTTGTTCGGGAAGATGGAAACCGTCTTGACCCCCAGCCGCTTGCCCGGCTGCCAGGCAGGCATCAGCAGGAGGATGCCGTTTTCATCGGTGGTGTCGCCGGCGATGGCATGGTTGTGCCGCAGCGGTACCTCGCAACCTTCTTTGAAAAAGGCCTCGATGGCCTGGATCAGCAGGTCAAACGGCAGCTGTGCAGTTGTTTGGCTTTGACTGAGAACGTGCATGCTATGCTCCACTCGATACCGGGGATGGTTGACTCATCTCGCCTGTTTTTTTCGTATAAGAAAATTTATATCGTAAAAGAAACCTTCTCGTCCAGTGCTTTGGTCAGATGGTTGCTGCGTGCGGATGACCTTTATGATTCCAGAAAATAGCGAAACCGCTCTGGCGCCGAGCGCTCCAGAGCTCTCGAGCAGCGTCCTGGCTGAAAAACTGCGATGGCTGCGACGCAACGCAGCCATGACCCTCCAGGAGTTGAACAAGCGCTGCGGCATTTCCGTGTCCACGCTCTCGAAAATAGAAAACGGCCAGCTGTCGCCGACCTACGAGAAGATCGCCGCACTGGCATCAGGCCTGGATGTGGAAGTCGGTGAGCTGTTCAGCCCGGCGACCAGCGCTGCTGCGCCAAGGCGCAGAAGCGTGACCCGTCACGCGCAGGGCGTACCCCACCGCACCGACCAGTACTCCTACGAAATCCTTCACACCGACCTGGCCCACAAGCGCTTCGTCCCGCTGGTGACGACCATTCGCGCGCACGACCGCGCCGAGTTTCCGCAGTTGCTCAGCCATGAAGGCGAAGAGATGGTGTATGTGCTGAGCGGGCAGGTGATCGTGCACACCGAAGGCTACGCGCCCCTGGAATTGGGACCGGGCGATTCGTGCTACTACGACAGCACGATCGGGCATGCGTGTGTGTCTGGTACAGCGGAGGATGCGACGGTGCTGTGGATAAGTTCGCACGCGGACTTGCGGTAGGGGGAGCGCTACACCCTTTGTACAACGGGCGCTGGAAACCCTGTGTCATCCACATACTCGCTGTGATCACCCTCCAGCCATGCAGTTCCTGCACAATTCAGCAGGGAGTACAGCAGGCTGTCTGGTGCTCCACCAAGCAGAGATATTGCAAAGCTCCGGACGATCGGGTGAGGTACGGATCATCCATACGTTGGGCTTGAATGAGGGACGGGCGGGACCTCCAAGGAACGGCCGCTGCGGGTACCCATCAATTGTCCCCTTAAGGGAACATCGTTCAGCACCGTTTCAAGTACAGTCATTTCCAGAAAGGGCCTCTGAGCTCAAATAAAAACAATAGGAGATGCAGCGTCATGTACCTGCCCCATAGCGAGCCACGACGCTCGATCTATTTCGATTATCAGGTCTTTCCGGCCTATACCAGAAGTGCTGGCGCTGAGCAGATTGAGCGAAAACCCGTCGTGGTTGTAGGCGCGGGTCCGATTGGGCTGACCATCGCCCTTGATCTGGCTCGTCACAACATTCCTTGCGTGGTGGTGGAGTCGGAGCGACAAGTCAGTGAGGGCAGCCGCGCGATTGTCTTCACGCGGCGATCGATGGAAATCCTCCAGCAAGTAGGCGTGGCCGACCGCGTTACGGAAATGGGCCTGCCCTGGTCATGCGGCAACTCGTTCTATCGTGATCAACTGGTGTTTCGCATGGAAACCCCGCACGACCCGGACGACCGTTATGCGCCCATGACCAACTTGCAACAGCCGTGCCTCGAACAGCTCCTCGTCGAAGCCGCAGAAGCCAATCCTCTGGTGGAGATTCGTTGGGGCAACCGGGTCATCGAGCTTGAACAAGAGACTGATTTCGCCCGTTTGAACATAGACACCCCTGCGGGCACTTACTCGCTGAACGCGGACTGGGTGGTGGCCGCAGATGGTGCCCGCTCGGCGATCCGCTCGCTGCTTGAACTGAAGCTTGAGGGTGCCTCTTATGAAGGCCGCTTTGTCATTGCCGACATCAAGATTAACCTGGACTTGCCGACAGAGCGCCTGGCCTATTTCGATCCCGTCTGGAACCGAGGCAACACCGTTCTGATGCATCGCGAGCCCGGCAACATCTGGCGGATCGACTATCAACTCCCGGAAGGGGAGACGCCTGAACAAGCACTGACCCCTGAATCGTTAGCTACCCGTATCAACGCCCAGTTGAACATGATGGGCATCGACGATCCTCAGTGGGAAATGGACTGGAGCTCCGTGTACTCCGCGCGCGCCTTGACGCTCCCCGACTACATCCACAACCGCGTGATCTTCACTGGAGACGCCGCACATCTATTGCCAATTTTCGGCGTGCGGGGTGCCAACACAGGCTTCCAGGATGCCCATGACCTGGTGTGGAAGCTGGCGTTGGAGATCAAGGGGCTGGCCGGCCCGAAACTTCTTCGCTCTTATACCGAAGAGCGGGTATGCGCTGCGCGGGAGATCATCGGCGAAGCAGGCAAGAGTACGCGCTTCATGGCGCCGCCTACACCCGGCTATCGTCTGGTCCGCGATGCAGTGTTATCACTCTCGCTGACCCAGCCGTTCGTTCGTCCGTTGTATCACTGGCGCACCTCGCGTCCACACGATTACGCAGAATCGGCGCTCAACTGCCAGACTGACGACAACCGGCACTTCAACGCCGGGCCTCGCAACGGCGCTCCCTTGTTCAATATCAAGTTGGCCGAGGACGATTACCTGTTCGACCATCTGGGCGCCAGTTTTTACCTGCTCCACTTCACCGACGGCACGTCGATTCCTGAGGCCCTGCAAGCAGAGGTGGAGCGCCTCCGCAGCAGTGGCATCCCCCTGCAGCTCATTGCGGTCGCCAAGGTTGGGCAAACGAGCATCGATGGTGCAGACCAGCTGATCGTGGACATGCACGGGCATATTGCCAACAAGTTCGGTATCACCGGGAACGGCGCCTATCTGGTGCGTCCGGACCAGCACATCTGTGCTCGCTGGGAACAATTGACAGCCGAGCAATTGCGCACTGCTGTTCACATCGCCCTTGGCAACAACGGAGACGAGCTGCAATGAGTACATCGACGGTACAGGACCTGGAACACGTTTATGACCTGCTGGCCGATTCCCTGGACCAAGCCACGCCCGCCAAGGCAGAGCTGTTTCTGGTTAAGTTGGCGCTGTTGAGCGCCAACACACTGGGCGATGCCCAGACGTTCAAGACCCTTCTGCAGTCGGCGCTGCAGGATTTGTAAACGCCCTCTGAACAGGCCGTCGTCTCGACGGACGCCGGCCTGGCAAGAATCATCCAGAACGCTGTTGCACCAGCAACAATCATGAGGCTGGCACAGCGACTGGCGCAGCTCTATCTAATAATAATTCAGGAGCTGAAATGTCTAGCACTTTCGCCCCCCTAACACCGTCGGCAACCTCCGATAAGGCTCGTCAGCAAGGCGTCATGAGCAAGGTGTCCAAACGCCTGCTTGGATTCCTGTTCCTGTGCTTTGTACTGTCCTTTCTCGACCGCATCAATATCGGATTCGCCGGCCTGACCATGATGGACGATCTTGGGCTGAGCAGTACCCAGTTTGGCCTGGCGACGACGCTGTTCTATGTTGCCTATATCATTTGCGGCATACCCAGCAATCTTGCATTGGCAAGGGTCGGCGCCCGCAAATGGATCGCCAGCCTGATGATTGCCTGGGGCATGGCCTCCACGGCAACGCTGTTCGCTACCGATGCCCAGAGCCTGTATCTGTTGAGGATACTGGTCGGCATCACCGAAGCAGGCTTTCTACCTGGCGTGCTGCTATATCTGACGTATTGGTTTCCGTCCGCTTATCGCGCGCGCGCCAACGCCTTGTTCATGATCGCGATGCCCTTTACCGCTGGCATCGGCTCCGCCATCTCCGGACTTATCTTGAGCCTGGATGGCACTTGGGGCATGTACGGCTGGCAATGGCTGTTCCTGCTCGAAGGAACGCCCTCGATAATCGTCGGGTTCGTGGTGCTTTATTATCTGGATGACAGTCCACAAAAAGCCAACTGGCTGGACGCCGACGAAAAATATCATCTGCAGCAAGCCCTGGCCGAAGATCAACCCGCCGCCAGCACTGCCAAGGAAAAACCCGTCAGTCTGTTGCATGAAATGCTGTCGCCTACCGTGCTGCTATTCAGCTTGGTGTATTTCTGCCTGGTCAACACGCTGGCCATGATCGCCGTCTGGACACCGCTGATCATCAAGAGCATCAGCACTACCGGCAGTAACAGCACCATCGGCTTGCTGGCCTCTATTCCCCAGATATGTACCATCATCGGCATGATCATCTGGGGGCTGCACTCCGATCGTACCCAGGAGCGAAAATGGCACCTGGTGCTACCCATGCTGTTTGCCGCTGTTGGATGGATGTTTGCCGCTTATGGCAGCCATTCATCAGTGCAGTTGCTCGGCATCTGCATGGCGTCCACGGGTTCGTACACGGCGATGTCGATTTTCTGGACCACGCCCGATCAGGCCATGAGTTTCAGGGCTCGCGCCATCGGCATTGCCGTCATCAACGCCATGGGCAACATCGGGTCGGCACTCAACCCGCTCGTGGTAGGCTGGCTCAAGGATCTGACCCAGAACTTCACCGCAGGGATCGTCTATGCCGCGGTCCTGCTGATGATCGGCTCATTGCTCACCCTCATGCTGCCGTCCTTGCGCTCGCCAGGCCGTACCGTCCGACCAACAGCGTAAGCGCCATGACGGTACGGCGTCCGCGCTTTTTGTCCATGGCAGAAAGCGCTACAGTGCTGTTCTGTCCGTTCCCAGGATGGATAAGAACCAGAGTCGCCCGGAGGCATCATGGAATACTGGCCCCTCAGGGTACACACCGGCGATATCCGCCTGGATGTCGTACACATAGCGAGCCTGCTCTCCCGCGTGGGTGAGCAGCAAAGCAAGGTATTGGCTGCAGATTTGCTCAAGCTGGTCGGTGTGCAAGTGCCGTTGGCTCAGTGCACTATTTTCGCTTATCCACCGCATCGCAGTCCGCAGATCATTTCCTTTGCCGACCGCGCCCGCATGCCCCAGCTCTCCAATATTTCCAGCAATTACGCTGAACGCTTCTACAGCATGGATGGCAATCGGCAAGCCATGAGTGCCCGCTCAATGGCATCGAACTCCGAGCGTATTCTGATCCAGCGCCAGGCGCTCGAAGACATCATTCATCGTGATTATCGACGCATCTGTTACGAGCAGCCGCAGATTTCCGAACGGGTCGCCCTGCTCAGCCACTGCGAAGGGGATCGGTGGCTCTCGGTGAATTTTTATCGCGGGCGCGAGCATGGCCGCTTTGATGTCGATGAGATCGACTTCATAGAGACCATGGCACCGCTGATCATTCAGCTCGTTCGGCTTCACTATCGAGCGTATCTCGAAGCGAATGAGATGCCGGCGCTGCTCAGCGAGCGGGTGACCAGGGTTTATCCGCAACTCACCCGTCGTGATCAGGAGTTGCTCCACCTGATGCTCGGTGGCAGCGATGTTGATGACATCAGCTTGAGCATGGGCATTCAACATTCCAGCGCCGCCACCTATATCAAACGCCTGTACCGCAAGCTGGGCATTTCCAGTCGACGTGAATTGCTTGCGATGGCGATCGAACCGAAGTGGACGGATACGCTGCAACGAAACCAGGCGAAGGCCGTTTGATGAGGGCTCTACCCAAGGTACAAGCCCCCTGCAGGTGGCTCCCGCCTGGCCGCAACCGTTGACCTATTACCCCGATGAACGTGTTCAGGCCGTAGCTGCCTTAGCTCGGCGGGCTTGGCATGGTGTGCGGCTGCAATCGTCATCCGTACATTGACGTACGACCTTGACATCGGTGGTGGACCCGGCAATTGTACGTACTGACGCAATCTCAAACGAACCCGGACTGATAATTAAATATAAGATAATAGATAAGCAATCTGGAATTGATAAATAGGCTGAAGGTAAAAATCAAACTGAAAATAGATAGATAGAAAATATTAAAAATATTAAAAATTTAAATAATATAAATAGCGAAAGCGCTATCAGAAAATATAGCCGGCGTAAGGAAGAAACTTCCAAATAGATACAATGGCAGGTGGCCGATGTCTACATTAATTGAAAACTTGAATTCAGTAAAAACTGTGCATCTTGAGATCAGGACGACTGAGTTCGCCAAGGATTTTATTCGCCAAGCAGCAACCATTTCAGGGCTGGACATGAGTTCGTTCATTATGGCTTCTGCCTTCAAAGAAGCCGAAGCAGTAATGGGTAGCTACAACTGCTTGGAGCTTTCAGAGGAAGCTTTCTCCCGCTTACAGGGAGTTCTTCGCAATAGCGATGTAGAAGCAACACCACCCCCAGCCCTGGTGAAACTCATGAGGAAGAAAAATGAGCGTGCACGAGGTAGTAGAATAGCTCGGGGTAGCGACAGTCATGGCCAGTGAGCTGGGGTCGGTCATGTTATGGTCCTGCCACTACACTTGGACTGAACATAAAGACGCGCTGGCTCGGAGGGCCTATGTCTCACTACTGGCGTCACCCGGCTGTCCCCCATATCGAGATCCGCAATGTCGAGGATGGCCGCACCTTCAGCCACGGAAGCCATGCTCACGCGACCTTCTCCATCGGCGCAATCATGGCGGGGCAGAGCAGCTACCTCAATGGCCATCACACCCGCTACATTTCGGCCGGAAGTGTCGTGTTGATGAACCCAGGGGCAGTCCATGCCTGCAACCCTCTGCATGACCAACCCTGGGCCTATCGCATGTTCTATGTCGATGCAGGTTGGCTGGCCTCGGTACAACGCCAGGCAGGTATCGGCGCACAAGACGGCTTCGTCCCCTTCGCAGAGAACTACAGCACCGATCCCACGTTGTTTGCCGAACTGGATAGCTTGTACGTCGTGTTGACGGACAGCGGCATTCCCCCTGACATCATGCAGGCCGCGGTGCAGAATTTCTTCCAGCGACTGGTGGCACGGCTGCAGACCGCCAACGACCACACTGCGTGCGCCCCACACAAGATGGCTCAGGCCGCAGAGTTTATCCGCGAGCATTGCACACAGCCCCTGCGCCTGGAGGATATCGCTGCTGCGGTGCAGCTATCGCCCTCCTATCTGATCCGCACGTTCAAGGCGCACTACGGGCTGACGCCCCACGGCTACTTGATTGATTGCCGCCTCCAGCTCGCTCGCGATGGCCTGCGCCGGGGCGACGGCATCGCCGAAGTCGCGGCCCAGGCTGGATTCGCAGACCAAGCGCATCTACAGCGTTTGTTCAAACGCACCCTGGCCGCCACCCCAGGGCAGTATCGGGGCTGATCACTCCAGCAACAAATACACGGCGCTACCCGCCAGCAATGCAGCCATGCCCCGGTTGAACCAGCGTATCCCGGCAGTACGCTCCAGATAGCCTCGCAACGAGGCACCGGCCCAAGCCCAGCTGGCCAGCGACAGCCAGCAGATCACCAGATAGAGCAGGGCGAACACCCACACCATCAGCACGTCGCCGTCGGCCACAAAGGCGCCCATCCCAGCCAGGCAGGCTAGCCAGGCCTTGGGGTTGAGCCACTGCAGCAGTGCGCCGCTCAATGCAGATGGGACCTTTTGCTCCTGCGCGGTGCTCAATCGACCGTCATCGCTCATCAACTGGTACGCCAGATACAGTAGAAACATCACGCCAGCGATACGAATCAGTTGGGTCAGTAACGGCCACTGGCTCAGCACTTCATGCAGCCCTAGACCGATCAGCAGAAGCAGCAGGATGAACCCCAGCGTTGCGCCGGTGACATGGGGGAGGGCGGCGCGGAAACCGTAGCGCGCTGCGCAGCCTAGGGAGATGATGTTGACCGGGCCGGGGGTGATGGAGCAGGCCAGGGCGAAAGCGGCCATGGACAGGACAATGCTCATTTCGGAACCTTCAGTGCTCGTGAGGGAGTGGTGAAGGTAGGATGAAACGATATGACGGTATTGAAGGAAATTGCCCTGTGGTGGCTTTGCATCGATAACCGCTCTAATCGGCTTGTTGTCTGTGCGGCCGGCCAGACCGTCTTGATGGCTAAGCTGGGCGCCAGCGTTATCCCGGCTCGACTCTTGACTAGGGTGTCCCGTTCCTTCCATGCAAACGAAAGCCAGGGCGCCCGCTCAATCGCTCGTAATAGTCGTTCACTGCCGGCAGGTGGGGATGATCCAAGGGTGTTTCAAACCATCGATTGACCGAAAGACCAATGGGTATGTCTGCCAGCGAGAACGTATCGCCGGCGACGTATGCGTTAGTTGAAGCGAGTTGTCGCTCCAGTATCTGCATGTGCCGGCACCAGTCCGCGCAGCCGGCGGCGAGTGCGTGATGGTCCTGATGGGAAGGTGAGTGTCTGACCAAGGACATGAATGCGTAGATCCAGGACCTGTTGAGGTCCGAGGCTTGCCAATCGATCCATTGGTCGACTCTGGCTCGAGCGCTCGCTTCGACTGGGTAGAGGGAGGCTTCCCCGTAGCGCGTAACGAGGTAGCGGATGATGGTGTTGGATTCCCACAGTGTAAAGTCGCCGTCCTGGATGACCGGGACCATGACATTGGGATTCATCGCGAGGAATTCGGGGGTGTCGGTGGGTTTGAAACCTGTACCCCAGTCCTCCCGCTCGAAGGGGAGGTTGATCTCGGCACAGGTCCATAGGACCTTTCGTACGTTGATGGAAGAGCCTTCGCCCAATATCCGTAGCATGTTGGCGTCCTTATCTGGGGAGAGGTGATCGTCCACAGTGGTAGTTCACCGGCCAAGGATCGCGGCTTGTTGGCCGTTTATAGTCGAAAACAGTTGTTGTGGCCGGCAGCTATCGACCCTGAGTTGCCCTTTGAAGATGGTCAGTACCGGCAAAATGGCAACAGGCAGTCTTGTCCAATGATTCGAGCGAACCCGGAATTCACATCAAATACTAAATTGCGTCCGAGGAGGCATATTGCTAGCATCGCGTACTGAACCGCAGCCGAGGGCGTCCGAATGCGTGGGCTTAAGGGGAGCCGTCCGAAAGAAAAATTTCCGAGAGGCTAGGCGCTAGGCGTTGATCGCATGTGTCTTCGTACTAGATACGATTGAGCAGACACTGAACAAGTTCCCCACATTGACTAAAATATGGGGAATGCGCCGAACATCTCAAAATACTCAAATTTCAATATGAAAGGATGCATTCGAAAGATGAACACCTTACCCAGGTTAGAATTGCCAAAACGGTGGGAGTTTCTCGAGCAAAGAGCACTTGCTGCAGGCTTGGACGCAGGGCAATTCGTAGAGCGCGTAGATTCCGCAGCAGACCGTATTGACCATCTGCTGCAAAGGGTAAAAACCGGTGGCGGCGGTTTATTCGAAGTTTTTTATGGGCTGTCCGGCAGCGGAAAAACTACATTCCTAAAAACCCTACCGAAACATTTCCAGCACATTCGTGTCCTATCTTTTCCCAAAAGCTCCCCACTCGAGGAGCTACCACAATTTGTATTAGAGCAATTTGTCCCCAATGATACGGACGCACGAATTATATTGATTGAACGTCGGGACAATCCTTCAAGTTCTGACGTTGGCGCTATCAGTGAAATGTTTGCTGAGCTGTTGGAGGTCTTTCGCGACCCACAGGGATCGGCACTTGTATTATGGCCAATAACCCGTAACCCTGAGGCGGTGAAAATTGCAAATGAGGCATGGATAACTGGCCGTGATTCTATGACTGACACTCTAACTAAAGGTCTTTATCAGTTCACAGGACTGCCTAAGGAACGATTTTATCATATTGCCGACACCACCACGCGAAACCTTACCGGTGACGGTCTGGAAGCATTCGGTATTACGTTAGATATCGCCAACTCCCTTCTGAGCGGCAATGAGACGATCGCAGATTTCTTCAACGCTGTTGACTTGCATGCTGAGCAGCAACGACAGAAAACTTGGTCCGTTCTTAAGAATCGAGTTAGAGCACGCCTGTGGATTGTGTTACCCGGAGACGTGCCCTCAGTTATTAGATCAACAGTGTCGTCCTTGACACAGGGAACGAGAAACAGAGTAGACATTGATCTGGTAGCCGAGTTCATCGATCATCCCGATAACACATCTCTGTACGTAGCGGATTGGAAAGCCAAGAGAGCCTCAATGGCACACCTGCTGCGTGCAATCGATCTTCGTCTATTTGGACTTCCCCCGAACATCTCTCTCGCAGCGGTGAGGGCATTCGGGGATGAGTCGACCACCAAAGTACTAAAACAGCCCTCGGTCAATATAGACTCAGCTAAAACAACTTTACGCGCTAGCAAAATTTACAAGTCCATCTTAGAAGAGATTAGCATTCCCACTAGCCCGTATTCCGGCAACAACAGAGACATTGATGAAACGTCAAATGAATTTAGACGTATGCAGGCAAGCGCCAGCAAAGGCGACAAGCAGCTGAACAAATCTGTCGGATTATTGTTGGCAGAATGCCTGAAAGAGGACGCACCTAGCATAACCATAACCACCGAGAAAAAATCCCTACCCAAGTGTGAGTTAAAACCAGACATTTGTATACACATCGGCGACCAAGATTACATTTGCTTAGAACCAACGTGGCGTTCGACAGATCGAGGAATCCCAGGAGAGATTAGCGGTGGCCAAAATACATTGGCAGAATCCCACATCAAGAAATATATTCTTGAGAAAGCAATGCAATATGTAAAAGGTCTGGATTTGTAGATTGCCAAATCTTGATCGGCCCAGTTGCCCTATACGAATCCGGCCTTCACCTTGTGAATAGCTGCCCATCGCGAAGGGCAGCTATGGGTCCGATGGCGGTCACAGCCGCCCCATGCCTCGCCGAGCGCTGGAAGTGCTTGATCCTTACCTACACCCCTTACCTCAAGCTCTAGAACGCCGACCACATCTGAGAAACCCTTCATACTTAGGGCCATATGAACCATCAGCTCTCGGACTGTGCAAGAGTGTCAGCACTGCTGACACCCTTACAGTGACCCCCCAACGTGGCCAGTGCTGAGGCTAGTCATACAACCAAGCCTTCAACCCCTTCAAGTTCCCCACCCAGATCTGCTGTGCCTCAGGCTTCGGATCAAGCTTCTTCGGATCGATCTGATACCGCTGCAGCACATACTTCACCAGCGCCTGCCGGCTTGGGATCTCCAGCTTGCCGTCCACCATCCCGAAGTCAGTCTCGATGATTGCCTTCTGCGTCGCCGTCAGTCGCTCGTCCGGGATGATCAGCACCGGCACTTCGGTGTTCCACTCATCATCACCCTCGATACCGTTTTCAGTGATGTCATCCATCACCTCCGGCACCCCACGCAAGCGGCTAAGCACAAAATCCCGATACGCTTGGTTCTTCTCGCAGTACGCCCGCACATGCCAGCGCATGCCGGTATAGATCAACGTATGAGGCGCAATCAACCGCACCTCCGGCTCCGGGTTGGCCAGAGAGACATATTCGATCTCCAACCGCAGATGTTCCCGGCAAGCCTTCAGCAGTGGCCGCAGAATTTCCGCCTTGATCGACCGATCGGGCACTTCCAGCACCAGCGTATGCGCATACGCCAGCGCCAACCCCTCGATATGGGGAGCGCGCGCATTGTTCTGATACAGCAGGTGGAGGTAGGCGCTGGCGCTGTCGTCGATGAACAGCGGCTTGAACTGCTTGCTGGGGACGTAGCCCTTCAGCTGTTTGTCATATGTAAGGTTTTTAGGCGCATGTTCGTTGATGTAGGTGTTGATGTCCTTCGACGCCTGCTGCCGACTGATCCCGAAGCTCTGGATCAGGTGCCCCGTGGTCAGCCGGCCCTCCCACCAGGCAACGGTCTCTATCAAACGATAGCGAAGTGCCAGGTCCCAGCGTACCTGCTCGATTGCTTGCTTGCGCTTCATCACGTCTCCATCTGTGCGAATACTTTACCTGTACAAGACTACAGAATAGACGTGTCATGTAAAGCTACATATCGTGTCTCCACCAAGTGTGAACAGGCGCGGTTCGAGGGAACAGGATATGGATGGTTGGGATTGGTTGAGCGTGGTGGCGATGCTGATGCTTTGGGCGATTCTGACGGTTTTGCTGATGCAGTACTTGCGGCTCGAAAAAATGGGCCAAGTGCTCGAGCAGTGGCGCGCCAGCACGCAAGAGCGGCAGCGGCGAATTGAAAGGCATGCTGAGTTGCAATCAGCACTACGGGCGGAAAAAGCGCATGTTCAGCAACTGCTACGCAGAGTCCAAATTCTGCAGGCCATGTTGCCAACGGTATGAAGGAAGAAAGCATGAACAGATTGGATCGTATCAAAGGCTGCCTGCTGGGTGGCGCCGTAGGTGATGCACTGGGCGCGCCCGTGGAGTTTCTGAAATGGACTGAGATAAAGGCCAGGTTCGGTGCCGAAGGAATCACTGACTTTGCCCCAGCCTACGGCCTGACAGGCGCCGTGACCGACGATACGCAGATGATGCTCTTCACCGCCGAAGGCCTTTTGCGCGCCTTCGTGCGGGGCAGCTCCCGGGGGATCTGCCATGTTCCGTCGGTCATCCATCATGCTTTGCTGCGTTGGCTGCTGACCCAGGACTACCCGTGCATGCGCGACGTCGAGAGCAACGGCTGGCTTATCGGTAACCAGGCACTGTGGTCGCGGCGGGCACCCGGCAATACCTGCATTCAATCGCTGCAAAGGGCGAAACGCTTCGGCGAGCCCGCGCAGAACAACAGCAAAGGCTGTGGTGCTGTGATGCGGGTGGCGCCTTGCGCGTTCTTCGGCAAGGCGTTCGAGTTCGCCAGCGAATCAGGCCGACTGACCCACGGTCATCCCTCGGGCTACCTGGCTGCGGGGATGTTCGCTGACATCCTTCAGCGCATCGTCGACCAGTCCGCTAGCCTGGAGCACGCACTGACCGGAAGCCTGGCTCGGTATGGTCGGCTTGAAGGCATGGACGAGGTTCGAAGCGCTCTGGAGCGGGTGCTGCTGTTCTTTTACGAAGACTACCGGCCGACGCCGGAGCGTATCGCTCACTTCGGCGGTGGCTGGGTTGCGGAAGAAGCGTTGGCCATTGGCGTATGGTGCGCGTTGTTCGCCGACAGCCTAGACGAGGGCGTGATCATGGCGGTCAACCATGACGGTGATAGCGACAGTATCGGCCTCATTGCAGGGCATCTTCTTGGCGCGAAATACGGTACGGCGGCGATTCCGACGGTCTGGTATGAGCAGCTCGAACTGCGCGAGGTGATTGAACGTGTCGCGGAAGATATCGAGCGGGTTCCGCGGGATTTCTGCGGGGTTTATGGCGAGTTCGATGCGGAGATTGCCAGGGATTACCCGGGGGATTGAAGCAAGTGATCGAGATTATTCTGCTCTGTAGTTTAAAAGAAGCTGACCAGCTTAGGGTAAGAGCGCATTAGCCACTAATTGAACGGTACATTGAAAAGGCTGAACAGGTACTGCTGCCTGACGCTCCTGAAAATTTGGCAAGCAACAACGGACTCGCATTCACGACCGCTTGGTAACAGAGTTTTGCAAGGGCGCAGGCGCTGTGCCACTATTCCTTCCCGGCTTTGAAGTAGGGCGATCTTTCTACTTCGAGTTTTCTTCCGAATACAGTAGGCATGCTTATGGCTAATTACAGTATTGACCCAACATACGACAAATGCCGCGCGTTTATTGATGGTTGGCGCTTGAAAGGCAGGAGCTGGGAAAATATCGCCAAGCTCGGCCGGCTTGGACAGTCACTTGATAAAGCCAATGACTGGTTCCTATCGCAGGAGGAAATGGACGACTGGCCTTCGCTGGGCGATAGTCCGGAAGAGCGCTTTGAACGCTGGAAGGAGATCGTTCGGCACAAGGAGCAGGCCGAACAGCAGTCAATTGTCGCGGCGAGACCCTTGATCGTTGTGGGGACGGAAGAAGCCGAGCCAGGTATGGCAGTTCCGCAAGACGCGCGAAGTGCATGGCAGCTCTACAGAAAATATCTGATCGCGCAGGGCTGGAAGGAGACCTCGGTCGATAATATTCAACGATCTGCGGTGCGTATCCTGCAGCACCTTCGCCAGACGACAAAGGATCGCATGGCCGTAAAAGGGCTGGTGGTCGGACACGTACAATCCGGCAAGACAGCCAATATGGCGGGCATGATTTCCATGGCGGCCGACTATCGCTGGAACCTGTTTGTCGTGCTCACCGGGACGCTTGAAAATCTGCGGGTGCAAACCAGCGAACGTCTGGTCAACGACCTGTTCCGGCATGATGGTAACGTCAGCTGGAAGGCAATCGAGCATCCGTCGAGGAACAGTCCTTATGGCGCCCGCGCGCAGGATATGCAATTCGACGCTGGCCGAAGAGACCGTCACCTTGTTGTTTGTTTGAAGAACCCTGCCCGGCTGAGGCATCTCATCGCATGGATTAACGCGCACCCGCTGGGAATGTCGCAGATGCGGCTAGTGGTGATTGATGACGAGGCAGATCAGGCGGGTATTAATTCGAATGACGTATCGAAGGCTGAGCGTACGGTCATCAATAGACTCATCTTGCAGTTGATCAGTCTGCCACTGCAGTGCGTGAATTACGTCGCGTTCACCGCCACACCCGCCGCCAATTTTCTCAATGAAGGTCCTGGAGACACTCTGTACCCCACGGAGTTCATAGCAGCGCTGCCGCAGGCGGATGAGCATTTCGGGCCTGTGCAGATTTTCGGTTACGCCGAAAATGAGAAGGAGCCGCTTGGGATCGTTCGTGAAGTCTCTGGCGAGGATCTTGGACAGGTTGGTAGCCTTCACAAGGGAGAAGACCTAGAACTGCCTCACTCGCTGGAAGAGAGCTTGATCTGGTACCTGTGCTGCGTGGCGGTGATGCGATTGTCCGGCGCTGCAAAACCGGTGAGCATGTTGATCCATACCAGCGCAAGGCAACTGCATCATGATTACATGAGCGACGCGGTACAGGCCGCACTTGCCACGTGGTCGGATTATGGCACTGATCATTTGGTCGCTACATTCAGGCCTGTTTGGGATAGGGTTTCAGCAGATTTGAATGTTGCGCAGTTTACTGAACGCTTCCCTGACTACGGACGGCTCTCCGAGCTTTGCGAATTGCCGAGGTTTGACAGTTTTTTTGCAGAAATCCGAACACTTCTCAGTACTGTGACGGCTATTCAGCTGGACGAGAACTCGAAACGGACGTACCACCGCGGTATCCACGTATGTGTCGATAACTGCGCAAATAACGGGGTCACCGATGAAAACGAAGTACGGCGGTTGTTCTACCCTGATGCAGCGCAGTGTCTGGACTTTTGCACCGCGTTCATCGTTATCGGTGGGGGCACGCTTTCAAGGGGCCTGACGATTGAAAATCTAGTCAGCACCTTTTTCCTCCGTGGGTCGGCACAAGCAGACTCTCTCATGCAGATGGGGCGCTGGTTTGGGTATCGCAAAGGCTACGAGCTATTGCCTCGCATCTGGATGTCCGATGATACGAGAGAGAAGTACGAGTTTATGACACTCGCAGAGGAGGAGCTTCGTGACGATCTGCAGCGTTTCATGCACGGCGGCGCCAAGCCTGAGGAGTTCGGGCCTCGCGTACGTGTACATTCGAGGCTTGCTTGGATACGCCCGACAGGCTCGAACAAGATGCAGCGCGCGATTAAGGCGACATTCGACTTTTCGGGAATCAGCCGGCAAACAACAGTTTTCCACGACGGCGATGCTGCTGCCGCAGTGCTTGATGACAATTTGTCCTCAACGGAGAGATTTCTAAGCTCTGCAGGTACTGATCTTGAAAAGTCAGAATTGAAGGGTGCCAACAGTCTTGTCTGGCGGAATGTTGACGTGAATCGGGTATCCGATTACCTGGTAAGCTTGTCGTTCCACCCTGGAAATCAATTCTTCTCGGACATGAAAGCGTTTCTGAAATGGCTCAGCGAGCATGCGGAAAACGCCGGCTACACGAAATGGAACGTCGTAGTAGCGGGTAGTACACCAAGTCCGAAAAATAGCTGGAAGATTTCTGGCAAGACTGTGGGTCGAGTCAATCGCAGCCGTTTGGCCGATAAACGATCGGATGACGGCGTTTCCATTGGTGCGCTGAGAGATCCGAAGGATCTGCTGGCCGATGCCCGCGGCCTTGAAAGTAGGAGTGTCTCGAAGGCAGGTTTCAGTAACTCCCAAATAGCAGAGCTTCGCGACAAAGGCGGCGTTGGAACAGTTCCTCAGCTGCTGATTTATCTTATAGACAAAGAGAGCCCCCACCAGCGTTCTTCAAAGGTCACCGCCGCGCCGCGCCGAGAGAGGCAGCCGCTCAATGCCAAGGCACATATCGTGGGCATCAGCCTCTATCTGCCGGGTTCGCAAGGCAAGCAGAAAAACTACGTCACTCACGTCACGGTCAATATCCCGGAAACCTTCACAGCATCGAAAGATAGTCTCGAAGAAACGGTAGGTGAGGTCTGATCCATGAAGTACTACAGCCTCAAACTGCAGCCCATGCAGGAATCCGGTGCATTCCTGCTTCGCGCACTGCAGAACGAAGAAACGCCTTTGCTGGATCTGCTGGTGCGCGAATCCGTTCAGAACGCGCTCGACGCAGGGCGCAACGGTAATCATTCACAGCCGGTTTCAGTGGATTTCCATATTCGCGAGCACTCGCTGGACGCCATCGCCTCCACGTTCAGTGAGGGGCTGAACCTGCAGATGCTTTCGAAACGCTATCCACGTACTCCGAAACTACTTGAAATTCGTGATTCAGGTACCGAGGGGCTCACCGGACCGATGACCTTCGATAGCGTGGAAGCGAACGGTCAGCATGGGAATTTTCTGAAGCTCGCGTTCGAAATCGGTCGGACTCGCTCAGATGACGGTGCGGGTGGTTCGTGGGGCTTGGGCAAGACCTGCTACTTTCGGATGGGCGCCGGTCTAGTCATCTACTACAGCCGGATCAAGACAGCCGAAGGGTATGAAGAGCGGTTAGTGGCTTCGCTGGTCGAAGATGAAAATCGTGACGACCGCCTGCAGCTCACGACACAAACCGGCATTGCCTGGTGGGGGGCGAATGATAGTTTGCGAGCAATCACTGCGCCGGACCATATTCACGAAATCTTGACGACCTTGGGTGCCCAGCCTTTCACCGGTAGAACAACCGGAACGGCAATCATCATTCCATTGCTCAAGGAAAAACTTCTACCCGTTTTTGATGAAGATGCCGACGCGGCGCCATGGTGGTACGGAAGCTGTGAGGCCTACTTGAACGTCGCAATCCAACGCTGGTTCAGTGCGCGGCTGGATAACCCCTTCTTCTCGAGTGGTAGATATCTGAGTGCATCGGTCAACGGCAGCGAGATAACCAGCGCGGACATGCTGCCGATATTTCGGGTGAGTCAATGCTTGTACGACCGTGCTATAGGAAAGGTACCTGAGAGGGACGACTATCTGACGGCCAGAGGCGTCAAGAGCAATGATGTGCTCTGTAGAGTTATTCAGTTGCGAGGAGAGTTCGTGAGCGGTGGTCAGGCAGGCTGGCTGCTTGCCGCGGCGTTGACCCCGCGGCAGTTGCAAATGGAGGCACCAGACAACGCGCCCAGCCCAGAAATATGCATCTTCTCCAAGACAGACAGCGGTGCGCCCCATCGACCGATCATGACCTTCATGCGCTCGCCCGGAATGAACATCTGTTGGGACGATAGTATTGATTCGCGAGGCTGGACCGGTGGATTCACCGGTTTTACGGATGGGCGATACGTTGTGGGGCTCTTCCTGCCAGATTCCGAACAGGAGCTCCAGCCATCCGAATCTCGAGGGCTACGCTCGACCATACAGAATCTGGAAGCGTATCTGAGGAGTTGCGAGCGTGCGGACCACGCGGAGTGGGTAGATATGAATGGAGGGCGAGTCGTCGAAAAGATTCGTGCCCAATGTGGCCGGGCCTTGAAGGATTTCGGCGTACCACCCCAACCCAGCGTTACCGTCAAACCGTCGATGAGGATGTCTCGCAAGCTTGCGGAACTCGTGCTGCCCAGCCGTGGGTTCGGCGGTGATGGGCGATATGGCCAAGCGGCGCGGCGGGCGCCCGTCGGACAAGGAGCCAGAGGAGGTGCGGTACCTTCGCCCGATCTGGAAATAATGGAAGTCAGACATGCAGCATCGGCCATCGTCATGAAGTGGTGTTTGAGATGGGGGATGCTGCAGCCAGGCATACCGAGAGAAATCACTGTTTCTGTAGATTCCGAAGCCGGGCCGATCAGCTTTGATACATGGCTTAAGGGCGGGCTCGGCGTGTTCCCGTTTCGACTAGAGCTCTCTAACATCAGTAGTGCTATCGTTTCTTTCAAAAATGCGGAAATAGCCAATGGGACCGGTGTCCGGCTCATGGTTAGTGCTGCGTCTGTACAACCAGGGCTGATGCTGGAGGGAGAATTTCACGTTCGGATGACTGAATCCGGTGGCAAATTATTGCGACCGGTGATCGGTGTTCGGATTTCGGATATGAATGGAGCGGCAGAATGAGTACTCGGCTGCCGCTATATCGAATGCTGAATGTGCCGCTCGGCGGCGGAAGCGAGTCTGAACTGAAATATGAGTTCCGCTCATATGAAGGTCTTGATCCAGGCGCGACTTCGGTGTGTGGCGATCAATATGCCATGGGCAAGGACAGTGACTGGAACCCAGCCGAACATCCGTTGATGGTCGAATGTTCGATCGAGCGGGCTTCGCTTCTAGAAACTATCTACGGTCCCGACGGTGTGGCGAGCACGGACGCTGAGGTCTTGCTAGCGCTGGAATGGGCATCTGCAGATTCTTGCTGGCGAACGCTTGGACCCGTTCATGGCCTGCGGTACGAAGAAGACAGCGGGATCATAGAGCTCAACATCGAACTGGAGCCAGGGACGGTTAGAGGGAGCGGTTTCGTGTCGGTCCAAGCGTTTCTAGGCCAACACAATGCAGAGCTCGTACCCGGATTTGCGCATCATTCGGGCGCACGACTGGGCCCCTTGGCACAACCAATCGAAATCATCATTGACGGTGACGGCTCCCTTTTCCCCGTAGTCGAGGAATCCTTGGGCACAGAAGGGCCGCTGTGGGAATTGAAAGCTTGCTGGAGCGATCCGCAGGATGAGCCATTCACCAGCGACTACGTTGCTCTTATTCTCAACAACGTCCATCCGCATTTCGAACAACTGCGGGACCGTCGGGCTTTGAATATCGAGCAGTCGCCATTGATGCGTCAGGTATTCTCAGCCTGGCTTGCGCTGGTCATTGCTCAGGTCAAGGATGACATGGGCTCGGAATTTGATACGTATACAGGCGCGCCTGATGCCGATGAAGGTATCGGGAGTATTGCGGACGCAGTGCGCTCATTCATTCGATTGGGTGATCTGAATACAGGCTCACTTCCGGAGTTGTTCATGTCTACTCAATGCTGGCTTGATCGACGGGTCCGGGAACTGGAGAGCGCGGAATGAGTTTCCCGACACTGAACACCAAACTGTCGCAGCGCCACTTTGACGAGATGGCCAAAAGCGATGCATTTCTACCCGACATGCCCAATCCGGACATGGAACAGATACGGCGTCAATTACTCGCTATCGTGTCGCTGTACGACCCCACTGCACGGAGCAACGCATCAGGCCCTGGCAGCTATGACGTGAAAGTTGGCCTTGCTCTGTACCAGGTATTGGCAGAGGCTGGCATGGACATTCGTACCGCCGCGGATGATGGCTGGTGGCGTTTCCTCTCTCTGCGTGTACTGCCTGATCTGGTGAAAAGCAGGTGGGACAGCGCCCCTCCTGTGCGGTACTGGAAGGGCCGAAGCCGCATCTGGTTACGGGCAATGTGGTGGACCGTCCACCTTACATGGCAGGGTTCAGAAGAACAGACTCGAAAAGTGCTGGAAAGCGTAACCACAGATACGGTTGTACAACTGGTCGAGCGTCCTGGAAAGGGCGGTTTCAGGGTTGATCTGACACGGCTGATTTTCAAGATGCGTCGGTTGCGTAAACCCTCCCAAGATCAGTTCAGAGCAATCATGAAACTCAATACGGCTCAGATTGTGTTGAAAGAACCCCAATTTTGCGAAGGTGGTTTGTTTGGCTACGTTGATGGGCTGTTTGCCGATGTGGGATGCGCTCCGATCGACTGGGTAAGTGACCATGACTAATCTGCTGAAAGAGATTCAAGAGGGTTTTGCCAACCTTGACTTAAGCGGCCGGATGCTGCCCATCAAAGCGCTGCCAGTGGCTTGCCCGGCATGGGTCTTTCGAGAAGGGGAGAGGTTCGGCGTTGCCATTGAATGCTTTAAAGCTTTGGAGATTTCCGAAGGATTCGCTGGTGCCAGACTCCGGACAGTCGAACGGGTTGTCGCGGGGCAGCAACGGCGCTTCTTGCGGCTGGAGTCGTCCATTGAATGGCTCCGCAACGAGTTCGGGGTGATCTGCGAGCATATGGTCAGCGTCGATTCAGGCATTGGTGTACGCCAGGCGCTGCTGACTGATCCACTTGTTTGGTGGCAGCGGTGGCGGCATTTACTGGGCAATGCACTCGTCGACAAACATGGCTATGACGTACTTGCCGAATTGTTGGCCTTGGAAATGCTGGTTGTCAGAGGGGCTACCTTCGAGTGGCGGGGCCCTTTCGGCGGTGTGGTTGACATCAGTACTCCAGCGATGGATTACGAGGTCAAGTCAACGACCAGTCGTTACCAGGCCGTAGTCAGCATTTCCGGACAGTTTCAGCTGGCCGCCTCCTCCGGTAAGCCCTTGCAATTGATTCACTTCCGGTTCGAGCCAGTCAATGATGGTTTGTCGATCGATCTAGTATGTGATCGTCTAATTGCGCTCGGCGTAGATGCATCCATGCTGGAAGTCGCATTGCAGCGGCTCGGGATGGAGGCAGGATGTTCCGCGCGGAAGGAGGCCTATGACTTGCTCGAGGCACGATCCTATCCGGTCGATCAAAGTTTTCCCCGTATAACGCCTGCGAGCTTCATAGGAGGCGTGCTCCCCGCAGGCGTTGTCCAGTTTGAGTATAGAGTTGATCTATCTGGTCTGAAGTCTCAGCAGTTATAGAGATTAACTTTAACTTCGGCAGGCTATTCAAAGTCCCAGCCTAACTGTGGTGCAAGATGAACGGCTTGGCAACTTCAGCATCACGGTCAGCTAGAGGGATCAATTGCAAAAGCGGGCCAAGATATATATTGTTGATTAGAGTCTGGCACGGCCTCCAAAAGCCATTTCATTTCTGCTTCTGGTTTACGGATTCCGCACTCCCAAAGCTCGAAGACGCGCCAACCCTGCTGTAGCAGTTCGTTCCTGTTTCTCATGTCGCGCTTCACATTCTGTTCAAATTTAGCGCGCCAGAAATCTTCGCGAGTGCTGGGGTTGGTTGCGAACCTGCACCCGGGGTGCCTGTGCCAGAAGCAGCCATGAATGAATATGCATACACGATAGCGAGGCAGAACCACGTCGGGGCGACCCGGAAGCTGTCGTGGATGCAGTCGATACCTGAAGCCATGCTTGTGCAGCAGCTTTCGCACCTTCATTTCCGGCATTGTATTGCTGCCGCGAATACCGGCCATCATGCGAGACCTGACTTCTTTACTGACTATGTCCATGAATTACCTGCCAGATGCGCCTGCTCTTGTTGAAGCATACGACCGTTGAAAAGGTGCTAGCGCTCCCAAAGATATTACGACCTGTTGATTTTTCAGATGCACGCGGAGGGACAGGTCAATGGTGTCGCTGCATCAGGTAGTGGACCAAGGTTTGAATACTGCGCGCCCTGAAGGAGCCTTTAGCCGGAAATACCGGCCATTTTACAGCGCCCGCCAAGGGGATGTGCTCCTCACGAGCACGGCTGCAGCTGCGCTGCTGTCCTAATCCTGGTAGTATCGCGGTTCGGCCGCCTACGCCGTTGCCATTCCTGATTTCTTGACCAATGAAGCCCATGATTCAATACCAGAATATCCTTTTTCCACCGAAGGCGAACGCCGAGCCAGTTGCCGCAATCGAGGACCTTGTTCAGATCGTCGACCTTTTTGCCGGGCCAGGCGGGTTGGGTGAGGGTTTCTCCTCCTCCGGTGATGGCAGGCACTTCGATATCATCGTTTCTGCCGAAATGGATTCGGTCGCCAGGAGAACGCTCAGACTGCGTGCCTTCTACCGCTTGCTTAAGCGCGAGTATCCTCAAGGGCTGCAGGATTACTACCGATATTGCAATGGAGAGGCAGCAGAGCCTAGTACCTCTCGAACAGCAGAACTCTGGGACCGAGCTGAGCAGGAGGCGCGTCAGATAACCTTGGGATCGAAGGAGGGCGACAAGGAGTTGAACAAGCTCATTGACGCCAGATTGAATACTGAAGGGCGGCCGTGGGTCCTCATTGGTGGTCCCCCATGTCAAGCGTATTCGATCGTCGGTCGAGCCAGAAACCAGGCCAAGCAGGGTTACGTCCCTGAGAATGATCCTCGGCACTTTCTGTATAAAGATTATCTGCGCATTATCAAGGATTACCGACCTACTGTCTTCGTCATGGAAAATGTCAAAGGTATCCTGTCTTCTAAAGTTGGAGGTAAGGGGATCTTTGCGCAGATCTTGAGAGATTTGGTAGATCCCACCAAAGCACTTGATGGCGCAGAGGGGGGGCAGAAATACAAGATCTGTTCTCTGGTTTCCGAAGAATCTTTCACCTCTTCAGATTGCATCGACAGGGTGAACCCGAAGTCATTTATCATCGAAGCTGAAAAGTACGGAATTCCTCAAGCCCGTCACCGTGTCATCCTGCTGGGAATAGCAGTCGATGAGCACGGTAACATTCCGCATCATGAGCTTTTGACACCAGTCGATCCGGTATCAGTAAGACAAGCCATTGGCGGCCTGCCCAGGCTTAGAAGCAAGCTGTCCCGGGGTTCTGACTCTCAAGAAGCCTGGTATAAAGCTGTTGCCGATGAAGTGGATGATTTGCTACATCATGCGGAACTTGAAAATGGCAAGCTGATTGGCCCACTGCGAGAAACTCGTCAAGCACTTTTCAATGCTCCGCGGAGTTCAGGTGGTGAGCGAGTGTTAAAGCAGCAGGCTCAAGGTAGCACCGGAATATTATCTCTAGATGCCTGGTATCATGACGCCAATATCAAATATTGGATGAGTCACGATGCTCGTGGCCATATGCAGTCGGACCTTCGACGATACGCGTTTGCTAGCACCTTCGCTGAGCACTTCAAATATTCACCCAAGGGGCATCAGCAATTTTCCCTCCCAGGCCTCGCTCCCGCTCACAAGAATTGGGAAAGTGGTAAGTTTAGTGACCGTTTCAGGGTGCAGATCGCAGGGCTTCCGGCGACGACCATCACTAGCCATATCTCAAAGGATGGACACTACTTCATTCATTACGATCCTGCACAATGTCGTAGCCTGACCGTTCGCGAGGCTGCACGGCTTCAGACATTCCCGGACAACTATTATTTTGAGGGGAATCGAACTCAACAATACCACCAAGTAGGTAATGCGGTACCGCCTCTACTGGCAAACAGGATTGCACAAATTGTCTACAACGTTGTGTGTCGACGGGTTGCTGAGCGTCGCGACTTAGTGGTTAAACGACCAGTAGGAAATGCACCTGTCTCGCTACTGATCGATAAGTGATTTGTAAAATATACCGTAAGGGGTTGGGGCTGATAGCAGTGCCTGCTAGGCTTCCGCGTCAACTACGAAGCCAGTCTGAATAGGCGCACAGCGCTGTCGCGGGTGACATTGACATCAGACAGGCCGATTGTTTCATGGGGGATTGTCGCGAAGCCAAAATGCGGTCAGTGCGGCACCAGTGGTAGGAACGCCCGTTTGCTCTTGAAAAGAAAGTAGTCCACTGCGAATCTTCAACGCGTGTGGCGCCCGGACAGCCATGGGATCTGCACCGGGAACCCACGAATGCTACGAGTCCCGCTGTAGTCCCCCATTGGATCGTAGCCTAGGCCGGGGTTTAGCTTTCCTGGCTTTAGCCAGAGGTTTTAGTGTGGGAAGAAAGCAACTGGCTCCAAGTAGCCGCCGGCCGATTCCCCCCATCATGCTAACAGAGGAAGGCCAAAAGCAGATCATGGACACGCCGCTAATGACTTTGTATTGTATGCATAAGTCGTGTCATCTTTCTTTTTTCGCGCCATGCTGCGTTTCAAGAGTGGTACTCGAGCCAGAAAAGATTACTAGGTGGCGGTGTAGCGCTAGGGGTCAAGCCAATATACATGGCAGATAATATGAAATAGCCGGATGTCAGTCATCGCTGTATTCGGTACAGGCCTTCTATGATACGCCGAAGATGAATCAGAGGTCTTTGGTAGGCATCTGATTCGCAAGTTCCCTCGTGTTCAACGGCCATCTAAAGTTGTCCTCAAACTCCGCTATGACAGCATTCACGAGCTGATAGGTACCTTTTTTCATAGGTCCCCCATCGATCAGTCTACTACTCGCTTCGGGTCTTGAGCGGCTGGGCGCTCAGTTAGCCACTCTATTACCGTAGGACGTAATCAGTGCACGCAATTCCTCTATGGTGAGTGCGGGCTTTTTGCGATGCAGCATGGCATGGCAGTTAGGGCACACGGGCCTCAGGTCATTCACCGGGTCTACCTGACACTGCTGGCCATTCTCTGCCAAGGGCTTGAGGTGATGGACATGGATGTACCCTTTGCCCAAAGTGCCGTAAAAGTACTCAAAGTGAAAGCCACAGACCGCGCAGCTGATGCCCCATTTCTCAATGCACTTTAGACGCGCTTCCGGGTCGCGTTCGAAACGGTTTACCGTAACAGCCTGCCGAGCGCCTTCGAAGTATGCTTCGCCATCCTCAAGGTCATCGGGAAAATGCGGCAGCCTCATACCTGTACGTTCAAGCCAAAGTTTGGAGAGTGACGCCGCAGCGTCGTAAGGAATTTTTTTTCCTGAACCTTGAGCGTTCCAGATTGTGGGGTGGAACTCTGTTAGCTCATCAATCCCAATTTTTATTTGGGTGCGGGGGTCATACAGACTGTCGAACGTTACGTCGACGAAAATAGCGGTTTTCCCTTGATTGCGAAGGTCTTCGTTGTAGTGCGGCGCTTCGAAAGCTTCACTAGCAGTGAATCCTGAACCAAATATCCCTCTTGGACTCACGCCCTGCTTGGTCAGGAAAACACGTGAGCCAAGTGGAATCTTTTTCGAGGTGCCAGCACTCCAACGTAGCGTTTTATTACCGGCTTCGAACAGTTGGAGATAATAGGAAAGTTGCTCGTATCCCCATTCACTGGGTTTCCAAGTGAGCAGATAGGCATCCATCAGTATCCTTAAGTTGTAAAGGGCAAGGCTAAGGCCGATGGATCACGACATTGATCCCGCTTCCCGCTTCCCGCTTTCCCGCTTCCCGCTGAAAATGAAGCCATTATAGGCTGATTGTGGCTCGAGGCTCAGCGAAAGGGCGGTCGAGCTTAGGATGCTGCCGCGCAGAACACTCCGCCTTCATCTCTGAGGAGGCCCAGGCATGTCAAGCCATGGCACTAGGATTTTCACCAAGCCTTCGATGAAGTGGGGGGCGCTGAGCAATCTCAATTCTGTAGCAAACGCAGTTAGCAACCTCAAACGGCATGCTCCGATCGTGTCCCGGAACGTGGTGTAACTCATCATGACTCTGGCCATTCAGCACGCCGTTTAATTGATCAAGCCCAGCACCTTGGCTTCAGGGTTTTCGCTGACCGCTTCGAGGATAAGCCGTGTGTTCCCTTTTTAGCGCGAGTCCCCGGGCAGAGGTACGCCGCCCTGTGGGATGAGTGTGTGCCGAAGACCTGAATTCAGCGATAAACGGTGGAGGGTGTGGCTTTACCCATTTCCTTTCAGGGGATAAGGTGGCGAGCATTGCAAAATGATGGCACTTCGCAGTATTCCCAGGGATGATGCTCCAAAGCGCCGGCGCTTTACGTGCTGCTTCACGCCCCTACGGATTTCTCTCGATTGTTTGCCGGGTATTGGTTGAGCCACTAGGCATTGAGTGGCGTTGGGAGAGTTATGCGTGAGTGGGTCCAGGCTTTGCTGGCGGCAGTCCCGGAAAAATGGCCGCGCCTTAAACGGCCGTCATCTGTAGCGGGCGTTGTGGTGCTGTTTGGTCTGTTCGAATGGTGCTAATCCTAGCCTGTCACGGTGTTGCCACGGTTGAGTTACCTCATTCGATAGGGGTAGTTGAAGTGTTCCGCCAAGATCCAGCGTTCAACATTGGAGTAACCGAATGATTGCGAGTTTTCTCGAAGGTGTGCTGACTTCTGTTTCGGCTAGCACGGTGACTGAGATCTTTATCTGGCTGATGCTCGTCATCGTTTTGATGGCCGTGCGCCAAGGGAAGAGTGGTAAGCACGGGCTGTTTCTCGAGCACGCACCGGCAGTGCTTGTGTCACTGGGAATTCTTGGGACCTTTGTCGGTATTGTGATCGGCTTACTGGACTTTGATGCTCATGACATCAAGGGCAGTATTGAAGGCTTGCTCGATGGACTGCGCACGGCTTTCATCACCAGTCTTGTCGGTATGACCCTTTCCATCCTCTTGAAGGCAGCGGATACATTTTGGTTTGCCCCGGCCCGTGGCCGTGCGGAGCAGCCGGACAGCGTCACGCCCGAGCATATCCATGGTGTGCTGACCCAGCAGGTCAAACTGCTGGAAGGACTCAACCTGTCGCTTGCTGGCAATGAGGAGGGTTCGGTGACAGGGCAGCTGAAATTGATGCGTAGCGATGTGAGCGATTTCCGCAGTGCTCTGGATCGCACTCATCGCGAGTTCCAGGACAAGCTCTTCGTTCAGCTAAACCAATTCGGCGAAATGCTGGCGAAGTCGGCCACGAAGACCGTGATCGATGCGCTGCGTCAGGTAATTCAGGATTTCAATAAGCACTTGGTAGAGCAGTTTGGCGATAACTTCAAGGCGCTGAACGAGTCGGTTGGTAAGATGAATGAGTGGCAGGAGCTCTACAAGCAGCACGTCGAGGCACTAGAGGCGCGCATTGAGCTGGCAATCAACGAGCTGGAGCGCACAGCGACGGCCAATGAGGCGATTAGCCGTTCTCTGTCTACCTCGGAGCAGTCCATCGGCACTATCGAGGGTCATTGCCAAAGCATCCCCATCGCCATCGGCCAACTGGAGCCAGTATTGCAGGCCAACCAGAAGCAGGTTGGAGTGCTTGAAGAACATCTCGGTACATTTGTCACGATGCGGGACCACGCTATTAGCGCGGTGCCGCAACTACAGCAGCATATGGAAACGCTCTCCGGCCAGCTTGCTGAAGGCATGAGGGGCGTGATGACCACCATGCACGAAGGCGCGCAGGAATTTGGCCGTTCGGTTGACCTGACCAACGCGGCGTTGGCGGAATCTGCCCATGTCGTGAGTAGCAGGTCTGAACAGATTGCCGAGAATATGCAGGATGCCGCGCAAGGGTTCGGCTCATCCGTTCGTGGCACTCTCGAGAGTATGCTGAGCAATTCCAAAGCATTGGAGCAGCAGATGGGGCTAGCTGTAGAAAAGGCAGCCAGCTCCATGACAGAGGCGTTCCGCCAGGCAACCGGCAAGATTCAGGAAGGGGTGACCGGGTCGGTAGAGGCCACCATGAATACGCTGCGTTCCAGCGTGGAAGGGACTCTAAGCCAGACCGAGACACAGATTCAGGGTTCAGCCAACCGCACCATGGGCGCTGTGGAAGCCCAAGTGCGAGAGGCCACCGAACGGGCCGGTGCCTCACTGCAAATCCAGCTCAACGCCATGGATCAGGCCATTGGTCGCGAGCTGGAAAAGGTCTTCAAGGAAATGGGCTCGGCACTGGCCACGATCTCCCGACGAATTGCCGATGATCATGCCGAGCTGACGCAGCGGGTACATGCCTGATGGGAAGTCTGGACAGCCTGTTTCGCAGCCGCAGCTCGAACAAGGAAGACGCCGAGCACTGGATCGGCATTTCTGACTTGATGTCCGGATTAATGATGATGTTCCTGTTCATTGCCGTGGCCTATATGTATTACGTGCAGGTCGAGCGGGACAACATCAAGGAGATCGCCGTCGCTTACAAAGACACTCAGGTAGCGATCTACAATGATTTGGTCAGCGAGTTCGCGGAGGATCTGCCCCGCTGGAACGCGGCCATCGAGCGCGACACCCTGGAAGTCACCTTCAATAATCCTGAGGTACTGTTCCGTTCTGGATCGCCCGAGCTGAATCCGCAATTCAAGACGATCTTGGCCGATTTTTTCCCGCGTTATGTGGCGGTGTTGTCTCGCTATCGCACGGCTATTGAAGAGATTCGCATCGAAGGGCATACCAGCAGCGACTGGGGAAGCCTTCACGGTGAGCAGGCGTACTTCCCTAACATGGCCCTATCTCAGGACCGTACGCGGTCTGTGCTGCAACATGTGCTGTCGCTGCTACAGGCCGCAGCTGATCGGGAGTGGGTGCGCGCAAGTTTTGCCGCAGTGGGCTACTCCTCCTCACGGCGCATTGTTAATGGTGATACCCAGCAAGAAAACAGCGCCCACTCTCGGCGGGTGAACTTCCGAGTGATCACAAATTCTGAACTGCAGATTCGCAACATTATTGAGAGGCTCGATGGAAATCAGAGTTGATTTTACCGAGCTGTGGAACCACGTGAAGCGGCTTGGCGCTGCCCCGGTGGAATTCGACTGGGTGGCAGCGGCGCAACTTGATCCCATCGATATTGAGCTGCTGGAAGGGCGTGAGGTTCGCCTTGAAGACTTGGATGTCATCAACGGGCTGCTAAGTGTCGATGGTCGCCAGGTACTGCTCTACATCCCTGACCAGTATTCTCCGGTTGATGTAGTACAGGCTTCGCCCGATAAAGGTAAACGGTTCCACGTGGCGGACTGCAAGACGCTGGCGGATATGCGTGCAAAAGGGCGATTCGAACGGTATTTGGTCACCAATAACCTGACGAGTATTTTTTCGATCAGTGGAAAGAACAGTTCCGGGGTCTCGGAGCAACTGGATTCGCGCTTAATGGTCTGCAAAAACTGCCTAGAGAAACTAAATTACCAGAACTATTGTCACGACACCACGCGCTCGCACATCTGGCAGGGTTTTCAGATTGCGGGCTTTTTTGAAACCTACAGCACCAGCTTCACTCATCTGCCGCGTAACCTGACACAGCGCTCCATCGGCAATGATTACACGGCGGACTGGAGCGACGTATCAAGCAACGTGCGGCGACGCTGTAGCTTCACGTGCGAGGGGTGTGGCTTGAGTCTGAGCGAACACCGCCGTCTGTTGCATGTACACCATGTCAATGGGGTGAAGCAGGATAACAGCAGTGTCAATCTGAGGCCGTTGTGTGCGGACTGCCACCGTAAGCAGCCGTTGCATGAGCATATGTTCATATCCAAGGCGGATATGCAGTTGCTGACCCGGCTGCGTCGTGAGCAGAGCATCTTTGCGGGTGACTGGGCGCAGGTGCTGGAACTGGCCGACCTTTCCGTGCATGGCGCCCTGATGGAAGCGCGGCACAGGGGGTTTGAGGTACCTGAACTCGGTTACGGGCTGATGAGCCAAGACCGGGTCACCACCTTCGAAGTGGAAGTGGCTTGGAAGCTTGAACGTATCGCCATCAGTATTACCGACGCTCCTGAAATAGCAGGCTGGACTATTGTGAGTCCGGCGGATTTTATACGGAAGAATCTCTGAGCAATCAGTCTTATTGGCTAGCACAGGTGGGGGCGACCAACGTACTGATTTTAGTTTTGCCTGAAGGAAGCATGTGTCATTTTTCAAGAGTGCAAAGGCACCAAGTACCGGCTCGGCAGGTGCTTCAAGTCGGTCAGTCTAGTCATGCGGGCCTAAGTCTTGGGTCGATCACAATCGTCAGCGGTTCATCATTGAGGGGGAGAGGCCTACCTGAGACCGATTTGTCAGAGGATTGCCGTTTGGGCTACGCATTGGCGAGGGCTATAGGAGCACGACTTGAGAGGAACTCATTCCCAAAGCTCTTGTTGGTCATCTCGACCAGCGCGAGGCTTCGGACGCCTGCTGGTGAGGAGCCTACGGTCTGCGTTCACATTTGAACCACTCGGCGATCCGCATTCCCGCTTAATGCGACGTGCATGTCGGTCGGGCTACCAAACGCGATGTTTATTCGGATCGCAACATTGCATCAAAACAGCGCGCAGAATCTCCAAAACTTCAGATTTTCCCTCTTCCCTGTAGTCCATTTCCCAAAGATACTCCCACGGCCCAAAAGCCGTTGCAGTGGTCGCAACCACCGTTCTAGTCTCCCCACGTCGTTGCCCATCAACGACCGGTTTTGACAGACCGCGAATCGTTGACCACATGTCCTGCCGCTATGGCGGCTGTACGTGGGGCACCGTGTGTGCGCCGGGTGCCAACGATCCCGGTCTGTCAACCCGCGTACAGCTGCCACCCTCCTGTTTGACAGCAGGTGAGCGGCAGCTCCACCATCGTTGGAGAGAGACCATGCTCAAGATCGTTCCAGATCCACCGCTTTCCGGTTTCATCAAATCCCCTCAATCCCTTGAAGACACTCTGGTCCAGGCCTCGGAGTACCTCGTCTGTGCGCTGACGGTTGCGCAGCAGGCGGTGCAGCAACTGGCCAAGCCGGGTGAGCAGGTGCTTACGTTGGCTGTGATGCATGAGATTGATGCGGCGCACAGTCTTGTTGAGTTGGCGCTTGGGCAGGTTCAGGCGAAACACAGTGGGCAGGGGGAGGGTTAATCATGTCGGAAGAATCGAAGAAGAAGGGGCTTGGCGTTACGCCGGGGATTGCGAAATGTGCCGAGGGCGAGCAGACGCCGGATATGTTTCGGGTGGCGCAGGGGATGCCCATTGATTACGCGCTGGAGCAGGCTTCGGTGATGATGGGGTGCGTGCATCGGCTGACGTTCGTGGGGGTTATGGAGAAGGATGAGACGCTGGTCTGGGCTGCGCATTTGCTGTCGGGAATGGGGCGGGCGTTGGTGGAGGATGTGAGGATGGGGCTGGCTCGGGGTGTGGTTAGGGGAGGGGGGTAGGCTGCGGGGTGGGGAGGTAGCCTTGGTTTGGTGGTGAATGGCCCGGCTTTGGCCGGGTTCGCTGGTAAGCCAGGATCCCAGAGGTTGCAGTGCTGATCCGAAGGGCGGCGCTAACCTGCTAGGAGATGGCTCAGGGGTTTCTTTCAGGTAGCTGAGAGATGTATTGCTGGGCTGGCCTCTTCGCGGGTACGGCGCTGCCACAGGTATTGGTATATCACTGCTATGACAGGTGCCCCTTTCGCCAATAAGGGTGAGGACGAGCTGACTTGCGATTTTTCCAAAGTCTTGCCTGCCAGCTTTCGAATATTCCGCAGTCGAACCCTGCAAATGGTTTTCGTATCCTCTCAACTTATTGATTTATAAAGAATAAAAAATTGGCATGGCTGTTGCTCTCTTTGAATCAAACAAGAGGAACGAGCCATGCACGCCTTCCACGCCAATCCCGAACCAAATCCCTGCTTCGTCCGCATTACGGGCACTCAACGCCAGCGCTTCATCGAGTTCGAGTTTTCCGTCGGCGATCTTGAGCTATCCGTCGAAATGATCATGCCCGTCGAGGCGTTCGAGGAGTTTTGCGCTCGCCACGATGCCCAGCAGTTGAGTGCTGAACAGGTGGCGCGAGTCGAGTACGAACGACTGAAGTGGCGCTTCGGTGAGCCCGGTATCACTGAGTGACCCCCCCTCTCCACAAGAACAACAAGGGAGACCTTAAAATGCATGTCGATATCAAGACGTCGTCCGTCAAACCGATTCGTAATACCTACGCCTACGTGCAAACACGCTTTGGTGACAAACCGGCTTCGCGCTATCAGGAAGCGAGCTACGACATCCAGGAAGAAATCAACTTCCATTACCGTCCACTGTGGCAGCCGACCCATGAGATCTTCGACAGCTCTCGAACTCAGGTCACCATGCAGGACTGGTACGCACTCAAGGACCCGCGTCAGCTCTACTATGCGACGTACACATTGATCCGTGCCCGGCAACAGGAAGTGATGGAAAGCAATTTCGCGTTCGTCGAGAAGAATGCACTGTTCGCCAGCATTCCCGTCGATCTCCTGGAGAAGGCCCGCAAGCTACTTGTTCCGCTTCGCCACTACGAGTGGGGCGCCAACATGAACAACAGCTTTATCACCGGCTATGGCTATGGTGCGACGCTGACCAATGCCACGATGTTCGCCACCATGGATCGCCTGGGCACCGCCCAGTACCTGACCCGGATTGGTCTTCTCGTGGACGGCAATCAGCCCGAGTCTCTGGAGCTGGGCAAACAGGAATGGCTCGATGCCGCTTGTTGGCAGCCGCTGCGCCAAAGCGTCGAGCGTATGTTTGTGGTCCAGGATTGGTTCGAGTTGTTTGTCGCCCAGAACCTGGTGTTCGACGGCTACCTCTATCCCTTGGTCACGGAGATTGTCGACCGTGAGTTAGTGGGCAAGGGTGCTTCGGCCCTCGGCATGCTCACGGCCTTCATGAGCGAGTGGTACGACGAGACGCAGCCATGGGTGAACTCGGTGTTGAAAACGGCGGCGGCAGAATCTCCGGCAAACCGTGAACTGCTGGTGGGCTGGATCGCTACTTGGCAAGTACCGGCGCGCGAAGCTATTGCAGCGCTGCTTACCGAATTAGGCAGTGACACGCAGCAACTGGAACACCTCGATGAGGCCTTCACTAAACGCCTGACCAAGCTTGGCCTGATTGGCATGGAGGTGGCGGCATGAACGCCAATGTATTTATCGCCTTCCAGGCCAACGATGAAACCCGGCCGATTATCGAGGCCATCGAGCAAGACAATCCACACGCCACCATTACCCACATGCCAGCGATGGTGAAGATCGACGCACCCGGCCGCCTGACGATTTGCAAGGACACGGTGGAAGGACTGCTTGGCCGTTCCTGGAACCTGCAGGAGATCCATATCAACCTCATCAGCATCTCCGGAAACATCGAGGAAACCGACGAAAGCTTCACGGTGGGATGGTTTCGCTAAGCGCGAAGGTATTCCGATCCATAAGAACAACAACGGAGAGAAACCATGAACTCGCAAGCTAATGCCGGTGCTGCGCGCAAACTCAGCCTGAAAGACAAATACGGCCTGATGACCCGTGACCTTGGCTGGGAAACCAGCTATGTACCAATGGACGAGGTTTTCCCACACGACAAGTTCGAAGGCATCAAGATTCACGATTGGGACAAATGGGAAGATCCCTTCCGCCTTACTATGGATGCCTACTGGAAATACCAGTCCGAAAAAGAGCGCAAGCTCTACGCGATCATCGATGCCTTCGCGCAGAACAACGGCCACTTGAATGTGACCGATGCGCGCTACATCAACGCCCTCAAGCTTTTTTTGACCGGCGTCACGCCCATCGAATACAACGCCCATCGCGGCTTTGCCATGGTCGGACGGCAATTGCGAGGCGTCGGACCACGGGTCGCCTGCCAGATGCAGGCCATCGACGAACTGCGGCATTGCCAGACCCAGGTTCATACGCTGAGCCACTACAACCGCTACTTCAACGGCTTCCACTCCTGGCCGCAGAATTTCGATCGGCTGTGGTATCTCTCAGTGCCCAAGTCGTTCATCAACGATGCCATGTCGGCGGGACCTTTCGAATACCTGGTGTCGATATCGTTCTCGTTCGAGTACGTGCTGACCAATCTTCTGTTCATGCCGTTCATGTCCGGAGCGGCCTACAACGGTGACATGGCGACAGTGACCTTCGGTTTCTCCGCCCAGTCCGATGAAGCTCGGCACATGACCCTGGGGCTGGAGGTGATCAAGTTCATCCTCGAGCAGGATCCGGCCAACGTACCGATCGTGCAGAAATGGATCGACAAGTGGTTTTGGCGTGGCTACCGGTTGCTGACGCTGGTCGGCATGATGATGGACTACATGCTGCCGAAGAAAATCATGTCCTGGCGCGAAGGTTGGGAGATCTATTTCGAGCAGAGTGGCGGTGCCCTGTTTGCCGACCTCGAGCGCTATGGCATCTGCAAGCCCAAGTACTGGGAAGATTCGGTCAAGGAAAAGGATCACATCACGCATCAGGCCTGGAGCATGTTCTACCAATACTGCTGGGGCACCGGCGTACACGGCTGGCTGCCCAAGCAAGAGGAAATGGACTGGCTGGCCGAACAGTATCCCGACAGTTTCGACAAGATCTACCGCCCGCGCTTCGAGCAATGGAAAAAACAGGAAGAGGCTGGCGAGCGCTGGTTCAACACCAGCCTGCCTTGCCTGTGCCAGGTCTGTCAGATCCCGATGATATTTACCGAGCCCGATGAGCCCCTGGCTCGCCGCCAGCGTGAAAGTGAGTACAAGAGCGAGCGTTATCAGTTCTGTTCCAATGGTTGCAAGGACATCTTCGACGATGAGCCGGAAAAGTACATCCAGGCCTGGCTGCCGGTGCAGCAGATCCTCAAGGGCAAGGCTGGCGGCCCGGGCATCGATGATGTGATTCGTTGGTCCTACCTGGCTCCGGGCAGTGACACAGGTGCTTTCGAAGCCTCGGCCGACGCCCGCAACTGGAAGCTCTGGAAAGGTCTGTAATCCGGGTAGCTAACCAAAAAAGACTCCCCCGAAATAACAATAAGGCGGTGCTTGCGAGCACCGTCAAGGAGACTCTCATGCCTGTTATAGCGCTCAAACCCGATTACCGTGGTGAAGCTCGCGATGCCGTGGATCAGTTCAACGGACAGCAATTGATTTTTGTCGAGTGGATCGGCCACCTGAGTATTTGTGCGCCCATCGCGTTGTTGGTCGACCCAGAGCAAGGCTTCGGCGACTTCATCGGAAAAACCCTCCAGCAGAGCGTTTTCGCCTCTCATCCCGACTGGGCTCTCATCGACTGGCAACAGGTGCAATGGGGCTTCGCACGTCAGCCATTGAATCCGCAGCCCGACGCCACCTTTGCCAGTCTGGGCATCGGTCACAAGGCGTTCATCACGTTACGCACCCCTAACCTGGATGGAATCTGAGAGGTCGTCATGAGCTACGAATTGACTATCGAACCGCTTGGCCAGGTCATCGAGGTGGAGGAGGGGCAGACCCTCCTTGACGCGGCGTTACGTGCCGGCATCTGGCTTCCCCACGCCTGCTGTCACGGCCTCTGCGCGACCTGCAAGGTGCAGGTGCTCGAAGGTGCAGTCGAGCTTGGCGAGGCATCACCCTTTGCCTTGATGGATATGGAACGCAGTGAAGGCAAGGCGCTGGCCTGTTGTGCCATCCCGCAGTCCGATCTGACCATTGAGGTAGAGATCGACGAGGAGCCGGATGCAAAGGCGATTGCCTTGCGCGACTTTGAAGCGACGGTGCATTCGATCGTGGAGCTGACGCCGACCATCCGAGGCATTTTCCTGAAGGTCGACAACGACGAGATAGAATTTCAGGCCGGCCAGTACATCAACCTGTATGTGCCCGGTTTGGCCGAGCCAAGGGCGTTCTCGATTGCCAGCGTTCCGTCGCAATCGAGCCTGATCGAGTTGAATGTGCGCAAGGTCCCGGGCGGCATTGGCACCACCTGGCTGCATGAGCAACTGCAGGTCGGACAGACGTTGAAGTTCAGCGGTCCGCTGGGTCGTTTCTTTACCCGCCATTCCGATCCCAATCCGGTGATTTTCATGGCGGGTGGTTCGGGGCTATCCAGCCCCAAATCAATGATCCTCCAGTTGCTGGAGGCCGGAGACACGAGAGCCATTTCCCTGTTCCACGGTGCGCGCAATCGGGCAGAGCTGTACTACGCCGAACTCTTCGAGCAACTGGCTCAAAGCTATCCGCAATTCCGCTACATACCGGTGCTCTCCGACGAGCCTGAGCACAGCGACTGGAGCGGTGCGCGAGGCTTCGTACATGAGGCGGCCGAGCTGACCTTCGCCAACGATTTTCGCGATCACAAAGCTTATCTGTGCGGCCCGCCTCCAATGATCGAGTCGGCCATCCGCAGCCTGATGCGTGGACGACTGTTCGAACGCGATATTCACCTGGAGAAGTTCCTGAGCGCGGCCGACGCCAATCAGTCAACCCGCAGCCCTTTGTTCCGCAACATCTGAGGAAGCCGGAATGCACCTCATACAACTGTGCAATGGACAGGAACAGTTTTATTGCGATGGCCAACGCAACCTGCTTCAGGGCATGCAACTCCTGGCCCGCAAAGGCATCCCGCTGGGGTGTCGAGGCGGTGGTTGCGGTGTTTGCCGCGTGCAGGTGCTCAGCGGGCGCTACCACTGCCAGCGAATGAGTCGCGAGCAGATCAGCGAGGCCGAGGAGGGCATGGGTATTGCCTTGGCGTGTCGGCTCTACCCGGAGAGTGATCTGGAAATTTCCGTGCTTGGTTTGAAGGGCCGACAACAGGACCACCCACATAACAACACGAGGTAGACGCCATGACTATGAAAGCCGTTCTGCGCCCTGGCCACGTTGCCATACGGGTGCTCGATCTGAACGCTGCGGTGCATCATTACGTGAACGTGCTGGGCATGCTGGAAACGGCTCGCGATGAGCAGGGCAGGGTGTTCCTCAAGGCTTGGGATGAACACGACCACCACAGCATGGTGCTGCGCGAAGCCGACGCTCCGGGTATGGACTACATGGCCTTCAAGGTGGCGGACGAGGCAACGTTGCATCAACTGGAGCAGGCCATTACCGAGTTTGGCCTGGACAGCCAATGGATTGCCGCGGGTGAGCATCCGGGCACTGGACGGCGGCTGCGATTCACTGCACCCACCGGTCATGTCTTCGAGCTGTATGCACACAAGGTATTGCACGGCAATGGGATGCCGACGACCAATCCCGGCATCAAGGCCGCCAACCTGAAAGGCATCCATCCCAGCCGTTTCGACCACTGCGCACTGATCGGTGACGATGTCTTGGGCAGCTACCGGTTATTTACCGAGGTCCTGGGCTTTGAACTGACCGAACAGATCGTGGCGGGTGATGACAAGGTGGCGGTGTTTCTGTCCTGCAGTAACAAACCTCACGATGTCGCGTTCATCCATGGGCCTGTGAAGGGCAAGCTCCACCATATGTCTTTTTTCGTCGAATCCTGGGCGCAGGTGCTTGATGCGGCGGACACCATTGCCGACCACGACGTGGCCCACGAGATCGGTCCGACCCGACATGGCATCACCCGTGGCGAAACCCTGTACTTCTTCGATCCGTCAGGCAATCGCAACGAAGTCTTCAGCGGTGGCTACATCTGGTACCCGGATCGACCTGTGCTGACCTGGACGGTCGATGAACTGCCAAGGGCGCTGTTCTTTCACGAGCGAAAACTCAACGAAACCTTCCTCAATGTCGTGACCTGAACGTCATCAACCTTTCGATCCCATCATGGAGAACCCCATTATGAGCAGCAGTCCTGAGCTGGCCCACAGCCTCACTACAGGCAACTTCACTACCAATTGCCACGACGTCGGAACGGGTGACCCTGTCGTCATGATCCACGGTTCCGGTCCAGGCGTGACCGCCTGGGCCAATTGGCGCCTGATCATGCCAGAGCTGGCCAGACAACGCCGCGTGATCGCCCCCGATATGGTGGGCTTCGGTTACACCGAGCGTCTCCAAGGCATCGAGTACAGCAAAGAGGTCTGGGTACGCCAGATCAATGACTTGCTCGACACTCTCGATCTTGAGCAAGTTGACCTGGTCGGCAACTCCTTCGGTGGAGGGATTGCGCTGGCCTTTGCCATTGCCTACCCCCAGCGGGTGCGTCGCCTGGTGCTGATGGGCAGTGTGGGTGTGCCGTTCGAGTTGACCAAGGGGCTCGACGCTGTGTGGGGTTACACGCCTTCATTGGACTCCATGCGCGGGCTGCTGGACATCTTCGCCTACAGTCGGGCACTGGTGACCGATGAACTCGCGCAATTGCGCTACGAGGCGAGTATTCGCCCGGGCTTCCAGGAGTCCTTCTCGCAACTGTTTCCTGCGCCGCGTCAGCGCTGGATCGATGCGCTGGCCAACCCTGAGGCAGCCATTCGCGGCCTGCAACAGCAGGCGCTGATCATTCATGGTCGCGATGACCAAGTGATTCCCCTGCAGACCTCGTTGACCCTGCTCGACTGGCTCGAACATTCGCAGCTGCATGTGTTTGGCGAATGTGGCCATTGGGCGCAGATCGAGCATGCCTCCCGTTTTGCGCGCCTGGTAGGTGACTTCCTCTCAGAGTGACCGATGCGCTGTACGACCCTGTCCACAACAATAAAAACTGGACTGACCATGAACTGTAATCGCTACAGCCTTGCCTTGGCTTTATCAGGTTGCTTGTGCGCCGGCGGCGTTTGGGCCACCGAAAACGGTGCGGATTCCTACGCGTTGGGCGCAGAAGGCGTCATGGCCGGGGCTTTGCCTCCGGCCGGGGTCTACCTGCTGAGCTACTACGAGAACTATCACGCTTCGCGCTTTGTCGATAAAAACGGAAATTCCCTGATTCCGGGCTTCGGGCTAAACGTTGATGCCCTCGTGCCTCGGCCGGTCTGGATGACCAATCAGCAGATCATGGGTGGCCAGCTGGGCTTCTATGCTGCACTGCCGCTGGTGGATCTGCGCGTAAGCATGGCGGGGGAGCGGGACTCCCGGCGGGCAATGGGCGATTCCATAGTCGCCTCGCTGCTGGCTTGGCACAACGGCAATCACCACTGGGCCGCGGCCGTAGAAGCGGTGTTGCCCACCGGCGAGTACGACCGCGATCACATGGCCAATGCAGGCAAGAACTTCTACACCCTGCGACCCATCATCGCCTATAGCTACAGCCAGCCTGATGGGTGGGATCTCTCCACCAAGATGTCCTACAGCATCAACTCGAAGAACGACGCCACCGATTACCACTCTGGCGACTACATCGCTGGCGACTACAGCGTTGGCTACAAAGTGGCGCCCAAGTTGACGCTTGCCTTGGAAGGCTACGTCTTCAAACAGCTTGAATCTGACCACATGAGCGGTGATGACATCGGCTTTCGCGGCCAGGTCGTGGCCTATGGCCCTGGCGTGCACTACCAGGGCCAAGGATGGTCATTGGAAGCCAAATACCTCCAGGAAACCGCTGTTGAAAACCGTCCCCAGGGCAATGCTACCTGGCTCAAATTCGTCTGGGCTTTCTAGCCTCTGCAAAGGACATCGTGATGACTCTATCCCACCTGGAAATGCTGGCCGAGCGGCTGATAACCGCCGAATGTGCGCGCCAACCCTGCGAGCCATTGCGTGAGGACATCGCAAGGTACAGTGATAATCCCGTCGAGACCGCCTACGCCATCCAGCAGTTGAACGTGCAGCGTCGGCTGGACGCAGGCGCACGCATTGTCGGTCGCAAAATCGGCCTGACCTCAGTCGCGGTCCAGCGTCAGCTGGGCGTTGATTCGCCCGATTATGGATGCCTGTTCTCCGACATGGCCTACGGCGACAATGAACTGATTCCCATTGATCGCCTGCTGCAACCGAAGGTCGAGGCAGAGATCGTGCTGGTCCTGGAACGCGACCTGACCTTCGAGCGGCATACCCTCGCCGATTTGATCAGTGCCACAGCCTATGCCTTGCCGGCACTGGAAATCGTCGACAGTCGCATTGCCGACTGGAATATCGGCCTCACCGACACCATCGCTGACAACGCATCTTGCGGTGTGTTCGTTCTGGGCAGTTCGCCAACGTCTCTCAGCCGCTTCGACCTGGTGGACTGTGCAATGCGCCTGACCGAAAACGGCGTAGAGGTTTCTCATGGCCAGGGCAGCGCCTGCCTGGGCAATCCGCTGAGTGCCGCCTGCTGGCTGGCGGACCGCATGGTCCAGCTCGGCACGCCTTTGCGCGCCGGCGATATCCTGCTCACGGGGGCGTTGGGACCGATGCGTCCGGTGCGGGCCGGCGCTGATTATTTTGCAGAAATCGAAGGGTTGGGTCGCGTGCGCGCCAGCTTTTCATCACTGGAGGCCAAATCATGAACCAACAGCGTATTCCCGTCGCCATCATTGGCTCGGGCAACATCGGCACCGACTTGATGATCAAGGTCATGCGCAACTCCCGTTATCTTGAAATGGGTGCCATGGTCGGTATCGACCCCGCCTCCGATGGCCTGGCCCGAGCCAGCCGCCTTGGGGTGCCGACGACGGCCGAAGGTATAGAAGGCCTCCTGGCGCTACCCAATTTCAAGGACATCCGCATTGCTTTCGATGCGACCTCTGCGGGCGCCCACGCTCGCCACAACGAACGCTTGCAGGCCCATGGCGTGCAGGTCATCGACCTCACGCCAGCTGCGATCGGCCCCTACGTCGTGCCAGTGGTCAACCTGGATGATCATCTGAATGCGCCGAATATCAACATGGTAACGTGCGGCGGCCAGGCCACCATTCCCATGGTACGCGCGGTGTCGCAGGTGGCGACGGTGCATTACGCCGAAATCGTGGCGTCCATCGCCAGTAAATCCGCCGGCCCGGGCACCCGGGCCAACATCGACGAGTTCACCGAGACGACGTCCAGGGCCATTGTCGACGTCGGCGGTGCCCAGCGTGGCAAAGCGATCATCGTGTTGAACCCGGCCGAGCCGCCACTGATGATGCGTGACACCGTGTATTGCCTGGTCGAGGAGGGCGCCGACGAATCGGCCATTCGTGCCTCGGTGGCCGAAATGGCCAAAGCCGTGCAAGCCTACGTTCCCGGCTATCGTCTCAAGCAGCAAGTCCAATTCGAGCACTTCGGGGTCGATCGGCCGTTGAATATTCCCGGGGCGGGAAAAATCGCAGGGCTCAAAGTGTCGATCTTCCTCGAGGTCGAAGGTGCAGCCCATTACCTGCCGGCTTATGCCGGCAACCTGGACATCATGACCAGCGCCGCACTGTCGGCGGCCGAGCGGTTTGCCGAAGTCCGAATAGCGCAGCGTGCTGCGACGGGAGACCAGCAATGATCGACAAAAACCGGAAAGTCTACATCTGCGACGTGACCTTGCGCGACGGCATGCATGCCGTGCGCCACCAATACAGCCTTGATCAGGTACGCACCATCGCTCGCGCGCTGGACGCCGCCGGGGTGGACAGTATCGAAGTAGCCCACGGCGATGGTCTGCAAGGTTCCAGCTTCAACTACGGGTTTGGCGCCCATACCGACCTCGAGTGGATCGAGGCCGTCGCCGGTGAACTCAAACATGCTCAGTTGGCCACCTTGCTGCTGCCGGGTATTGGCACTGTGCATGACCTCAAGGCCGCCTACGATGCTGGGGCGCGGATCGTGCGCGTCGCCACTCACTGCACCGAGGCCGACGTTGCCCGGCAACATCTGGAGCACGCGCGCCACCTGGGCATGAACGCCGTGGGCTTTTTGATGATGAGTCATATGAGCACGCCCCAGGAATTGGCCGAGCAGGGCCGTTTGATGGAGAGCTATGGCGCCCAGTGCATCTACGTGGTGGACTCCGGCGGGGCCATGAACATGTACGACATTGCCGAACGCTTCAAGGCAATGAAGGATGTACTGGATCCTCGTACCGAGACCGGGATGCATGCGCACCATAACCTGAGCCTGGGTGTGGCCAATAGTCTGGTGGCGCTGGAGCACGGCTGCAATCGTATCGATGCCAGTCTGTCCGGCATGGGGGCGGGTGCGGGCAATGCGCCGCTTGAGGTTGTTATCGCTGCCGCCGAACGCATGGGACTCAATCACGGTTGTGATGTGAAACGCTTGATCCATGCCGCCGAGGACATTGTTCGGCCGCTGCAGGAGCGGCCGGTTCGGGTCGATCGGGAGACGCTGGCGCTGGGTTACGCTGGCGTGTACTCGAGCTTTCTCAGGCATGCCGAAGCGGCGGCACAGAAGTATGGGCTGTCGGCCTTCGATATCCTTGTCGAACTGGGCAAGCGGCGCATGGTCGGGGGCCAGGAGGACATGATTGTCGATGTCGCGCTGGATATGCTGCGCACAGGATAAAACCTTTCCCCTTCACGGCGGACAGGCTGTCCGCCGTTTCATTCCAGGGCGAATTTCTTCTGCTTGTAGCCAATCTGCGCACGACTCAAGCCCAATAACCTCGCGGCGGCACTGAGATTGCCGTCGCAGCGCTCGATGGCCGCCTTCACTACCACGGCCTCCAGATTCTCCAGCGTGATGCGTTGGTCGAGAAGGTGGTCGAGGAAGATATCCACGGCTCGGCTTTCTCGCTGCTCATTCCCGACGTGCCCGTCACGGTTGAGTCCGGTGGTGACTTCGTTGTGCAGCGGGTCAATGGGCGACATGAACAGGGTCGATGCATCGATCAGGCTATCGTGCTGCGCCAGGATCATCCCGCGTTCGATCACATTCTCCAGCTCCCGCACATTGCCCGGCCAATCATGGGCCAGCAGGGCGTGCCGAGCCTTGTCGGTCAGCCCGCGTACGCGTTTACCCTCGCGCGCGGAGAATTTGTCGAGAAAGCGCTCCGCCAGCAAATACACGTCTTCCTTGCGATCACGCAGGGGCGGTATCGATACAGGGAAAACATTCAACCGGTAGAAGAGATCCTTGCGAAAGGTACCCTTGCTGACGGCCTCGGCAAGGTCGACGTTAGTGGCGGCGATGACTCTTACATCCACTTTACGGGTGGTAGTGTCGCCAAGCCGGTCGATTTCGCCAGATTGCAGCGCACGCAGCATGCGGGTCTGGGCACCCATGCTGAGCTCACCGACTTCGTCCAGGAACAATGTTCCGCCGTTGGCCCGCTCAAAGCGCCCTGCACGTGACGATTGCGCCCCGGTATACGCACCTTTTTCGATGCCAAACAGCTCGGACTCGATCAACTCGCCGGGTAACGCCCCACAGTTGACGGCAACGAATGCCTTGTCGGCGCGTGGGCTGGCATTGTGGATCGCGCGGGCGAATACATCCTTCCCAACCCCGGTTTCACCCAATAGCAGCACGGTCACCGGGCTGGCAGCGGCTTTCTGGGCTAGCGACCAGGCCTGCTTGAAACAAGCTGCTTCGCCGATCAGGTCACGGGGAAGGACGTGCTCAGGCAGTGTCGATCGCAAGTCATCCACCTGACTCTGCAGGGAAAGCAGTTGCTCGACCACCGAGTCTGTCTGGTAATAACGCAACTCGTCCTCGACGTCGCCCCAGTCTTCGACCGGCTTGCCAATGAAGCGGCAGCTGTTCAGGCCGGTTTCGACTTCCTTGTGCAGAATGAATCGGCCCATCAGCCCGCTGACGTAACCTGTCGCATGGCCCAGTTCGCTCCAGCAGACAGGCTGGTCGCTGGCGCCGTAGAGGGTATGGTGAATCTCGTTCTCGATCGAATTGCGCCATAGCGCGTCGATATAGTACAGGCCACCCTTGATGTCGATCTCCACAGCCTGCAGTTCGACTTTGACGATGCCTTCCAGGGCGTGGAGCAATGGCCCTTTGTGCAGGAGTTCCAGATCGGACAGACCTTGGTAACTGCTTCGTACAATTTTTGCATCACGCAAACCCGCGGCATAGCCGACGCGGGTGAGAATCCCACGCGCGCGCTCGACACCCAGCGAATCGATCAGCTCCTTGCGCAGAGCGGAAAGGGCGGAGGAATGCATTAACACCATCCGCTCTTCATCGAGCCATATCTGACCGGTCTGGAAGGAAAAGCGCAGGCGCGAAGCAACCTCTGCAATGCCCGGCGAGCTTTGTTCCCACCCGTCAAGGCGAACGGCATTTTTCATGAAAAGGATGCCTTTTATTTTTAGATGCAGGGATTGTATGCAGGCAAGAATCTTTAAGCGACAAGAAGATAAGCGCTACATCGTGTGAGCGTATCCTATCGATCTCGCTTGCAACGAAGAGGAATGGACATTCGGGTTTTCGGCTTGTCTGTCCTTACCGGTTGCCTTGACCGCCTTGAGCTGACGGTCGGAGAGACGGGTTGCCTGGGTAGGCATGAGAGTTACCCCCTGTAGCGTTTTGGTAGCCTAAAAATAGAATCCGGTAGCCCGGGATCCCACCTGGAACACCAGACCGTCTGGAACTCAAAAAACCTCGTCGGTCCTCAAAAGCACGGTAAATCCTTGATTTAACCGAATTCCAGGCACAAAAAAAGACGTCCGGGGACGTCTTTTTTTTTGGATTTGGTGGAGCCGGGGGGATTTGAACCCCCGTCCGCCAGTACTCCGCTGTCGGTACTACATGCGTAGCCATCTCTATTGAGTTAATCCGCAGCCGCCCGAGTGGCAGGGTGCTTTGGACGAGTTGTGTAAGTTTTAGTCGCTTTGCCCACAACGTGCTACACGACGATCCTGTTCTGTATGACAATCACTTCGGGTTTACAGGCATCCCCTAGTGATTGCTGGAGCCGAAGCTACCAGGAGAGCGGGCTCAGCTGCTTACGCAGCGAGAGCGTAACCCTCGTAGTTTTCGTCATTGGCAACTATAGAAAGTTGCAACAGTGGATTTACGAGTTCTGTTACCAACTCGGCATGCACCTAAAGTTTCGCGACCGGCGTCGAATCCTAATCGGCCCCTTTGCTGCTTCAGATCACACGTTTTTCAACGCGATGGACGGAGTATACGCCAATGCGCGGGCGACGTCGACAGCAGGTCCTGTCGCCCGGTTACAGGCTTAGTTGCCCGAACCACCACTGGTGCCGCTGCCTTTCTCGGTTTTCTCCAGGCGCTCCAGCACTTTGCTGGTAATCGCGATGCAGTCCTTGGTGTTGCCCGCGGCCTGGGCGGCCTTGGCTTTGTCGACATGCTCGGTAACCGCTTTGTCCAGGCCTTCGGACGTGGAGCCGGTGGTAGCCATCTGGTCGTTGATCTTCTGCATGTTGATCGCGCAAAGATCATCGTCGGCCGCGAATACCGGCGAGGCCAGGAGCGTGGCGGCAGCGAAAAGGGCGGAAAGCGCAGTACCTTTCATGGATGTCTCCCGTGGGCTAAGGCCTCTGGATAGTGGGCCTATAAAATGGACTGCGCCGCTTGTGCAGGGGTTCCATCGGGTTGGTGGCATTGTCATATCGCAAGATGTTTCAGAGCCTGCGGGCGGTGGTCACGCGGTCCACCAGGTAGACGAGGCCGTGGTAGTCGATGCCGCTGTGGGTCGACAGGCCGATCTCGCAGGTGCGGCTGGTGGAGATGCCTTCGTCGCAATACTGCACCGCATCCTTGAGCGTGCGCAGGGAGTGGGCGTTGAGCTCGGGGGTGGTGAAGCCTTTGTCGCCCGCGAAGCCGCAGCAATGAATGCCTTCGGGGATGACGACCTGCTTGCTGCAGAGTCGCGCAAGGTCGATCAGAGCCTGGCTTTCGCCGAGGTGCTGGGTGCTGCAGGTTACGTGCACGGCGATGGGCGCGTCCTGGGGGGTGAACTCCAGGCGGTCGAGCAGGTGGGTGCGGATGAAGCGCACGGGGTCGTAGAGGTCGAGGCGTGACTCGCCCAGGTCCTGGACCAGGCGCAGGGTGCAGGGGCTGGTGTCGCAGTAGATCGGGTCGAGGCCGCCGCGGCTGGCGAGGAGCAGGGCGTTGATCAGCTCCTGGCGCTTGTGCTCGGCCTGTTCGGGGTAGCCCTTGGAGGCGAACGGCTGGCCGCAGCAGAGGCTGTCGGGGTTGTCGGGGAAGACGACCTGGTAACCGGCTTTTTCGAGCAGGGCGCGGGTCTTGTCCAGCAGCGAGCTCTGTTCGCGGTCGCCGGCGGCGGGGCCCATCACGCGCGAAACGCAGGCGGCGAGGTAGACGACCCGTGGGCGGGCGTCGTTGCTCGCCGGGCCGAAGTCGAGGGTCCGCAGCGGCTGGGGCATGGCGGGGGTCCACTGGGGCAGGCGGCCGTGGCTGGCCTTGGTCAGGGTGGCGCTCAGTCGGTTGAGGCGTGGCGCGCCAAGCAGCTTGCGCGCGCCATTGGCGGCCAGGAGGGTGAGGCGGGCGCCGCGCAGGGCGGTGTGGAAGTGCTCGGCCAGCCAGTCGGCGGTCCGGCGGTGGTCGGCGCTCTGGCTGCGCAGCTTTTTCACCAGCTCGCCGGTGTTGATGCCGACGGGGCAGCGCTGGGCGCACAGGCCGGTGGCGGCGCAGGTGTCGATGCCTTGGTATTGGTAGTCGCGCTCGAGTGCATGGGTGTCGAGCCCGGCGCGGCGTTTGGCCTGGATGTCGCGCCACATGACGATGCGCTGGCGCGGGCTGAGGGTCAGGCCCTTGGAGGGGCAGACGGGCTCGCAGAAACCGCACTCGATGCATTTGTCGACGATTTCGTCCGCGGCGGGCAGGGGCTTGAGGTTTTTCAGGTGCAGCTGCGGGTCGTCGGTCAGCACCACGTCGGGGTTGAGAATGCCGGTGGGGTCGAGCAGGCGCTTGAGCTGCCACATCAGTTGGTACGCATCCTTGCCCCACTCGAGCTCGACAAAGGGCGCCATGTTGCGGCCGGTGCCGTGTTCGGCCTTGAGCGAGCCGCCGTACTCGACGGCAACCAGGTGGGCGACGTCGTCCATGAACGCCGAATAGCGGGCGATCTGCTCGGGTGAATCGAAGCCCTGGGTGAAGACGAAGTGAAGGTTGCCCTCCAGGGCATGGCCGAAGAGGATGGCTTCGTCGTAGCCATGCTTGTCGAACAGGGCGATCAGGCGGTTCACGCCTTCGGCCAGTTGCTCGATCGGGAAGGTGACGTCTTCGATGATGACCGTGGTACCGGTTTCGCGCACGGCGCCGACGGCGGGGAAGGTGTCCTTGCGGATGCGCCAGAGCTGGTTGTACACCACGGGATCTTCGCTGAAATCGACCTGCTTCTCGACGGGGAAGCCCGCGATAGAGGCGGTGATCTGCGCGAGTTGCTCGTGCAGCAGCGACTGGCTGGCGGCGCGGGACTCGATCAGCAGCGCGCAGGCGCCGGGCGACAGGCTCTTCACCCACACCGGCATGCCTTGCATGTTCTCCACCGAGCGCAGGCTGCGGCGGTCGAGCAGTTCGACGGCCGACACCGGTTGCTGCTTGAGCACCGGCACGGCGGTGCAGCAGGTCTCGACGTCGGGGAAGACCACCAGCGCGGTGGCCTTGTAGGGGTGGTCGGGGACGGTGTCGTAGGTCACCGCGCTGATGAAGCCGAGGGTGCCTTCGGAGCCGACCATCAGGTGGGTGAGGATATCCAGCGGCGCGTCGTAGTCGACCAGGGCGTTGAGCGACAGGCCGGTGGTGTTTTTCAGGCGGTACTTGTGGCGGATGCGGGCGGCCAGTTCGGTATTGGCGCGGGTCTGTCGGCCGAGTTCGCCGAGCTGGTCGAGCAGTGCGCCGTGGCTGGCCTGGAAGGCTGCGATGCTCTCGGGTTGTTCGCTGTCGAGCAGGGTGCCATCGGCGAGCATCAGGCGCATGCCGGCCAGGGTGTTGTAGGTGTTCTGGGCGGTGCCGCAGCACATGCCGCTGGCGTTGTTGGCGACGATGCCGCCGATCTTGCAGGCGTTGATCGAGGCCGGGTCGGGGCCGATCTTGCGGCCGAAGGGTGCGAGCCAGGCGTTGGCCTGGGCGCCGATGACGCCGGGCTGCAGGCGGATCTGCGCGCCGCCGTCGCGGATGTCGCGGCCGTTCCAGTTGTCGCCCAGCACCAGCAGCACCGAGTCGCTTACCGCCTGGCCCGACAGGCTGGTGCCGGCCGCGCGGAAGGTGACCGCCACTTGGTGGGCGTGGGCGGCGCGGAGCAAGGTCGCCACTTCGGCTTCACTCTCGACGCGGATCACCAACTTGGGGATCAGCCGGTAGAAGCTGGCATCGGTACCGAAGGCCAGGGTCGAGAGGGGATCGTCGAAACGCCGGTCGCGGGGGATCAGGTGTTCGACCGTGTCGAGGAACGCGGCGGGCAGGCTCATGCAATCTCCTCGCGAGGCCGTGGCATCTGGCGCGCCGCGTGCCCCGCGTCATCAGGCGGGTGTTGGGTGAGGCGGGGCGCTCAGGCGCCCAGTTCGCGCACCAGCGAATCGCGGGTGATCTCGCTGATCGACTTGGCGCCGGTCAGGACCATGGCCACGCGCATTTCTTTCTCGAACAGGTCCAGCAGGTTCTTCACCCCGGCTTCGCCAGCAGTGGCGAGGGCATAGATGAAGGCGCGGCCGATCAGCACGGTGTCGGCGCCGAGGGCGATCATGCGCACCACGTCGAGGCCGCTGCGGATGCCGGAGTCGGCGAGGATCTTCAGGTCGCCCTTGACCGCGTCGGCGATGGCCGGCAGGGCACGGGCGCTGGACAGCACGCCGTCGAGCTGGCGGCCGCCGTGGTTGGAGACGACGATGCCGTCGGCGCCGAACTTGACCGCGTCGCGGGCGTCGTCAGGGTCGAGAATGCCCTTGATCACCATCGGGCCGTCCCAGAAGTCACGAATCCACTCCAGGTCTTTCCAGGAAATCGATGGGTCGAAGTTGGCGCCGAGCCAGCCGATGTAGTCGGCAAGGCCCGTGGGGCTGCCGCGGTAGGTGGAGATATTGCCCAGGTCGTGGGGCTTGCCGTGCACGCCGACATCCCAGGCCCATTGCGGATGGGTCACGGCCTGCCACATCCGGCGCATGGCCGCGTTGGCGCCGCTCATGCCGGAGTGGGCGTCGCGGTAGCGGGCGCCGGGGACGGGCATGTCGACGGTGAACACCAGGGTGGTGACGCCCGCGGCCTTGGCGCGCTCCAGGGCGTTGCGCATGAAGCCGCGGTCCTTGAGCACGTACAGCTGGAACCACATGGGCCGCTTGAGCGCGGGGGCGACTTCTTCGATCGAGCACACCGAAACCGTCGACAGGGTGAACGGAATGCCCTTGGCGTCCGCCGCGCGGGCGGCCTGGATCTCGCCGCGGCGGGCGTACATGCCGCACAGGCCGACCGGGGCCAGCGCAACGGGCATGCTCAGGGTCTCGTTGAACAGCTGGGTCTCGAGGCTCAGCTCGGACATGTTCTTCAGCACGCGCTGGCGCAGGGCGATGCTGGCCAGGTCTTCGACGTTATGGCGCAGGGTGTACTCGGCGTAGGCACCGCCGTCGAGATAGTGGAACAGGAAGGGCGGCAGCTTGCGCTCGGCTGCGGTGCGGTAGTCGGTAGAGGCGGAAATGATCATGAGTTCTCGCAGCGTGAGTTGAAGGGCGGCTGCCGGGCGCGCCGAATCGCGCCCGGCCTCTGTCACTCTAGTGAACGAGCATGCCGGTCAGCCAGTACGCCTGGATCAGGGTGATCAGGCCGACGATGGTGGCGAAGAACAGGCTGTGCTTGAGGGTGAAGCGGAACAGGTCCGATTCCTTGCCGACCAGGCCGGTGGCGGCGCAGGCCACGGCGATCGATTGCGGCGAGATCATCTTGCCGGTCACGCCGCCGCTGGTGTTGGCAGCTACCAGCAGGGTGTCGTTGACGCCGATCTGGTGGGCGGTGGTGGCTTGCAGCGAGCTGAACAGCGCGTTGGACGAGGTATCGGAACCGGTCAGGAACACGCCCAGCCAGCCGAGGAACGGCGAGAAGAACGGGAACGCGGCGCCGGTGCCGGCCAGGACCAGGGCCATGGTCGAGGACATGCCCGAGTAGTTGGTGACGAAGGCGAAGGCCAGCACCATGCCGATCGACAGGATGGGCCAGCGCAGCTCGTAGAAGGTCTCGCGCAAAGTGGTCAGACCAGTTTTGAAGTTGATCTTCAGCACCAGCATGGAGATCAGGGCCGAGAGGAAGATGGCCGTGCCGGTGGCGGAGATCGGGTCGAGCTTGAACACTGCCGGGATGGCCGTCGGGGTGGCGACGATCGGCGCGGTCTTGATCACCAGCTGGTCCAGGTGCGGGATGGCGAAGTTGAACACCCAGTTGTACATCGAGCCGCCTGCGGCGAACGCGGCCTTGAAAGGCTTGAGTGTCCAGATGGTCACCAGCACGGTAAGGATCAGGAACGGCGACCAGGCCTTGAAGATTTCGCCGATGCTGTACGGCGAAGGCTGGCTGCCACCACCGTTGACCACCGCGGCGCCGACACTGCCCGTTGTTCCTGCGAACGAGCGCTTGGGCTGCCAGACCTTGAGGAACAGGGTCAGGGAGATGAGGCTGGCCAGGGCCGAGGTAATGTCCGGCAGTTCAGGGCCGATGAAGTTGGAGGTGAAGTACTGGGTGACGGCGAAGCTGAGGCCGGCGACCAGGGCGGCGGGCCAGGTTTCGCGGACGCCGCGCAGGCCATCCATCATGAACACCAGCCAGAACGGCACGAACAGCGACAGCAGCGGCAGCTGGCGGCCGGTCATGGCGCCGATCTTGAAGGCGTCGATGCCGGTGACCTGGCCAGCGACGATGATCGGGATGCCGAGGGCGCCGAACGCCACCGGGGCGGTGTTGGCGATCAGGCACAGGCCGGCGGCGTACAGGGGGTTGAAGCCCAGGCCTACCAGCAGCGCGGCGGTAATTGCCACGGGGGCGCCAAAGCCGGCCGCGCCTTCGAGGAATGCCCCGAAGCAGAAGCCGATCAGCAGGACCTGCAGGCGCTGGTCATCGGTGATCGACAGCACGGAGCTGCGGATCACTTCGAACTGGCCGCTCTTGACCGTGAGCTTGTAGAGGAACACGGCTGCAACGATGATCCAGGCGATCGGCCACAGGCCGTAGGCGAAGCCGTAGCCGGCTGCGGCCAAGGCCATGTCGGCAGGCATCTCGAAGGCAAAGATCGCCACCAGGATCGACAGGGCGAGCGTGATGCTGCCAGCGACATGACCCTTCAGGCGGAACACGGCAAGCGCGAAAAAGAAGAAGACGATAGGGATGACTGCCGCCATGGCGGACAGGCCGAGACTTCCAAGCGGGCTGTAGAGTTGTTGCCAAGTTTGCATATGGGGTGGCCCCTAATTGTTGTTGGTCATGCGCTGGCACTGGATAATTGGTAATACCAATTTACAATGTCTGGTGGCTAGGTTAAAAGGGTCGTGAAGGGTGTGTCAATTTGTCCCATGCAAAACTTTGGTCGAAGGCCGACGGAAGGCAGGGGCTGAGTGGCGTTGAAAATCCCCAGCGAGTGGGTGTGGGCGGGCGATGGATAGGCCAGAATAGGCGGCCCCGAACGCCCGGGAATGTGGAGTGCATGTGATGGTTTTTGATCAGGTCCGCCAGCGTCGACTGTCCGACGACATCGTCGATCGGCTGGAGGGGATGATTCTCGAGGGGACGTTGACGTCGGGCCAGCGCTTGCCGGCGGAGCGCGCGTTGGCGGAGCAGTTTGGTGTGTCACGGCCGTCGTTGCGGGAGGCGATCCAGCGGTTGGTTGCCAAGGGGCTGCTGGTGAGTCGCCAGGGTGGCGGTAACTATGTGGCGGAGGCGCTGGGGTCGACCTTTAGTGATCCGCTGTTGCAGCTGCTCGAGCATAATCCGGATGCGCAGCATGACCTGCTCGAGTTTCGTCATACGCTGGAGGCGTCATGCGCCTACTACGCGGCGATGCGTGCTACGGAGCCGGATCGTGAGCGGCTGAAGGTGGCGTTTGATGCGTTGCAGGATTGTTATGCCCGTGCGGATCAGGTCAGCCGTGCGGAGGAGGGGGTGGCGGATGCGCGTTTTCACCTGGCGATTGCCGAGGCGAGTCATAACGCTGTGTTGCTGCATACCATCCGTGGGTTGTTTGATCTGCTGAAGCGGAACGTGGTGACCAATATTGGTGGCATGTACCAGCAGCGGGCCGAGACCCGGGACATGCTGATTGGTCAGCACCGGGCGTTGTACCAGGCGATCGTGGAGGGGCGGGCGGAAGAGGCGAGGGAGATTTCCAGCCGGCATATCCTGTATGTGCAGGAGGTGCTGGAAGAGGCGCAGGAAGAAGCCCAGAGAGTGGCGCGGGCAGAGCGGCGTAGCGGGCGGTGAGCTGAAAGCCCTATGCTGCGGTACTGGTACTGATGCTAGTACTGGCAGCGGCACGATCCCTGTGGGAGCGGGTTTGTCCCGCGAACGGGCGCGAAGCGGCCGCAAAGCCATTCAACCCGTTCCTTCAGGCTGATCGCATAGGCAGGGTTTACGACTGCTGCGCAGTCGATCGCGGGACAAGCCCGCTCCCACAGGTACAGCGCAGTTCCTGACACCACTGCAGTGCCTGTGGAAGCTGGCTTGTCGGAGCGCCGAACCGCAGCGAACCCGGCGCAGCCGGGTCATTCACTGGCCATGTCAGGGCTGACCTCTTTTGTTGGCAGGTAAGCCCATAGCCAGGATCAGTCGTCCTTGCCCTTGCTCCGCACAGCACGCTGCAGCTCGCGATTGGAGTCGCGCTCTTTCAGCGTCTCGCGCTTGTCGTACTCCTTCTTGCCCTTGCCCAGGGCAATCTCGCACTTGATCAGGTGCTTGCTCCAGTAAATCGACAAGGCCACGGCGGTGTAGCCTTTCTGCTGCACCGAGGATTCCAGGCGCTCCAGTTCACGCCGGTTCAATAGCAGCTTGCGCGTGCGTATCGGGTCGGCGATGACGTGGGTGCTGGCGGCTGTCAGCGGGGCGATGTGACTGCCCATCAGCCAGGCTTCCCCGTCCTTGAGCAGCACGTAGCTGTCAGTCAGGTGGGCCTTGCCGGCACGCAGGCTCTTTACTTCCCAACCGGACAGGACCAGCCCGGCCTCGAACTTGTGTTCGATGAAGTAATCGTGTCGCGCTTTCTTGTTCTGCGCGATGGTCCCGGTCGGATGTTTCTTTTGTTTAGCCATAGGGGCAGCATTATAAGCAGTCTCCCGCGCTGTCGGCTACGGGGTAGCTGTGCGCTTGAGCCTTCGCAACGATTCCCGGACAATGCCGGGGCTGTCTTGAGTTCTATCTTTTGTTCCCAGCTTTGGAAGTGACGCCTGGATGACTACCCATATTCAACGTTCCGCCCTGCTGCCGTACCCCGCCCAGGCGCTCTACGACCTGGTCAACGATGTGGCCAGCTACCCGGAATTCTTGCCCTGGTGCTCGGCGTCGACGGTGCTGGAGGCCAGCGACACGGCCATGCGCGCCAAGCTCGAGGTGGCCAAGGGGGGCATCAGTCAGCACTTCGTGACCCGCAATGTGCTGGTGCCGGGACAGTCCATCGAGATGAATCTCGTCGAAGGGCCGTTCAGCCAGTTGCACGGCGTCTGGGTGTTCAAGCCGCTGGGGGAGAAGGCCTGCAAGATCAGTCTCGACCTGTCGTTCGACTACGCAGGCCCGCTGGTGCGCGCCACGCTCGGCCCGCTGTTCAACCAGGCGGCCAACACCCTGGTCGATGCGTTTTGCCAGCGCGCCAAGCAGCTGTATTCCTGAAGCGATAACAGGCAGGCACAAAAAAGCCCGGAGATGATCCGGGCTTTTTTTATCGCTGCGCCGAGCTTATTGCGGCGAGGTTTCCAGCGGGGCTGGCGTCGGCACCGGGATCGATTCGATGATGTCGATATCACGCTGGATCGATTCTTCCGCCGAGCCGGGCTTGGCCGGGGCCTCAGCAGGCTGCTGGGCAGGGGTAGTGCCCGGGGTGACCGTGGTATCGCCGCTGCCACCCAGGATTTCCTGGTCGCGGCTGACGCCTGGCATGAAGTCGCCGGACAGGCTGGCCAGCTGGTCGCTGTCGTTGAAGATCACGCTCATGCGCTCCTGCTGGCGTTGGCCGCCACCAGGCTGCAGGGTGTAGAGATAATCCCACCGATTGGTGTTGAAAGGATCCTGAATCAGGGGGTTACCCATGATAAACCTTACTTGCCGACGGGTCATTCCAGGGCGCAATTGGTCTATCATGTCTTGTGTAACGACATTGCCCTGCTGGATGTCGATTTTGTAAACCCCGGGAAACGAGCAACCGGCGAGTGCGAGCAGTCCCACGAAGGTGAGGCTGGTTAGCAAGAGCTTGGTGTTTTGCATCGGTGGGCGACTTCCACTATCTTGGCTGGACAACGTAAACCCCGATCATACCCGTATTCAGAGAAGCTGCGAAGCAGCATCGGCGAGAAAGCTGACCATGGTTGAAAATAGCGAATTACGCAAAGCCGGTCTCAAGGTGACCCTGCCTCGAGTAAAGATTCTACAGATGCTCGACTCTACCGAGCAGCGTCACATGAGTGCCGAAGACGTTTACAAGGCGCTGATGGAAGCTGGCGAAGACGTCGGTCTGGCGACCGTCTACCGCGTACTGACCCAGTTCGAAGCAGCGGGTCTGGTGGTTCGCCACAACTTCGACGGCGGCCATGCGGTCTTCGAGCTGTCCGACGGTGGACACCACGACCATATGGTCAACGTGGAAACCAGCGAAGTCATCGAATTCATGGATGCTGAAATCGAGCGGCGCCAAAAGGAAATCGTGGCCGAGCACGGCTTCGAGCTGGTGGACCACAATCTGGTCCTGTATGTACGCAAGAAAAAGTAACGATTTACTCTTCACTTGAACGCATAAAGGCGGCCCTCGGGCCGCCTTTATGCGTTCTGGCGCAGCTCAAGCCTTGCTGGTCACCACCATCTTGCGAGCATGGGCCAGCGATTCCTTGGTGAGGTCGATGCCGCCCAGCATCCGCGCCACTTCCTCGACACGCTCGCGCTTGCCCAGGTTGGCAACTGCAGTGTGAGTGGTGTCGCTGTTGCGCACCTTGTGCACGAACAGGTGGTGGTGCCCTTGCGCGGCGACCTGCGGCAAGTGGGTCACGGTCAGCACCTGTCCGCGTTCACCCAGGCGCCGCAGCAGTTGGCCGACGATTTCTGCGGTCGGGCCGCCGATACCCACGTCGACTTCGTCGAAGACCAGGGTCGGGATGCGCGAGGTCTGCGCCGTGATTACCTGGATCGCCAGGCTGATGCGCGACAGCTCACCGCCGGATGCCACTTTGGCCAGGCCTTTCAATGGCAGGCCGGGGTTGGCGCTGACCAGCAGTTCGACCACTTCAAGGCCGAAAGGCGACAGCTCGTTGCTGGTGATCGGATTGAGCTCGATGCAGAACCGCCCGCCGGGCATGCCCAGGCGCTGGATCTCGACTTCCACGGCGCTCGCCAGCTGCTTGGCGGCTTGCCGGCGCAGTGCGCTGAGCTCCTGGGCCTTGACCTGATAATGCTTGGCGAAAGACTTCAACTCTTCGGCCAGGCGCTCGACGGACTCGTCGCTGGCATTGAGGCCTTCGATCTCTTCCATCAGGCTTTGCTGCAGGTGCGGCAACTCGGTCGGGTGCACCCGGTGCTTGCGCGCCAGGGTATAGATAGTGTCGAGGCGCTCTTCGAGGGTCTGCAGGCGCATCGGGTCGGCGTCGAAATTGTCCAGGAAGCGGTTGAGCTCACCCACGGCCTCTTCGACCTGGATCTGTGCGCTCGCAATCATGTTGGCGGCCTCGCCCAGTGCCTTGGGCGCGCTGGACACCGCGGTCAGGCGATGCAGGCTGGCCGTCAAGGCATTGAGCACGTTGCCCGAGTCGCTTTCGCTGCACTGGTCGATCACCTGCCGGCAGATGCCGAACAGGGCCTCTGCGTTGGTCAGGCTCTTGTGCTCCTGCTCCAGTTGCTCGAGCTCGTTCTCGCCCAGGCCCAGGTTGTCGAGCTCTTCGAGCTGGTAGCTCAGCAGCTGGTGACGGGCGCGCTGCTCGTCGCCCGAATTGGACAGGCGCTCGAGCTCCACGCGGGTCTGCCGCCAGCGCTGGGCAGCCAGTTGTACCTGCCGGGCAAGATCGCTGGCGCCGGCGTACTCGTCGAGCAGGCGCCGGTGGGTATCGGTCTTGAGCAGCGACTGGTGTTCGTGCTGGCTGTGGATGTCGATCAGCAGCTCGCCCATGGCCTTGAGGTCGCCGAGCGTGCAGGGCGTGCCATTGATATAGCCGCGGCTGCGCCCTTCGGCGGTGATCACCCGGCGCAGGATGCACGGGCTGTCGCTTTCAAGGTCGCGCTCGGCGAGCCAGCTGCGTGCCTCGGGGATATCGGCCAGGTCGAAGGTGGCGAGGATATCCGCCTTGTCGGCACCCGGGCGCACCACGCCGCTGTCGGCACGGTCGCCCAGGGCGAGGCCCAGGGCATCGAGCATGATCGATTTGCCGGCCCCGGTCTCGCCGGTGATGACGCTCATCCCGCGAGCGAGTTCGAGGTCGAGGTGTTCGACAATTGCGTAGTTGTGTACGGACAGGTGCACCAGCATGGGGCGGCTCCCGAAAGGTCAGGTCTGGTTATTTATACAGTGTTTTTGATTTGCCTGACAATGCCCCGTGCGACAGTCGGGTGGTTCGCGATGCAAGCAAAAATGACCCCATGGAAAGTACTGGTGCCCCTTGAAGCCTCCATTTGCGCCCCCATATAGCCCGCAGACAAGGCGAGCATGGCTCGCGAACCCTGAATTTCGGAGGAGAGACCCATGGCTGACGAACAGCTGGATGAACAGAATCTGAATGCCGAAGAGGCCGGTGCCCAAGATCTCGGTGCTCGCGTACAGGTGCTGGAAGAGCAGCTGGCCGCCGCCCAGGACCAATCCCTGCGTACCGCTGCCGACCTGCAGAATATCCGCCGCCGCGCCGAACAGGACGTGGACAAGGCACGCAAGTTCGCCCTGGAAAAATTCTCGGCCGACCTGCTGCCGGTGATCGACAGCCTGGAGCGCGGTCTTGAGCTGTCCAGCGCCGAGGACGAGAACATCAAGCCGATGCGCGAAGGTATCGAGCTGACCCTGAAGATGTTCCACGACACCCTCAAGCGCTACAACCTCGAAGCGGTCGATCCGCACGGCGAGCCGTTCAACGCCGAACACCACCAGGCGATGGCCATGCAGGAAAGCGCCGAGGTCGAGCCCAACAGCGTGCTCAAGGTGTTCCAGAAGGGCTACCTGCTCAACGGCCGCCTGCTGCGCCCGGCCATGGTCGTGGTCAGCAAGCCGCCAGCAGTGGCGCAACCGTCGATTGACGAGAAGGCTTGAAATCCTTCTGGCTGTCCCCATTTAGTTGTCAAGCATTCAAGTATTGCCGCGGCGGCTCACGGTAGCCGCCGCCACCAAATTCAAGTTTCGGGAGAGTAGACATGGGCAAAATCATCGGTATCGACCTGGGGACCACCAACTCGTGCGTCTCCATCCTCGAAAACGGTAACGTCAAGGTCATCGAGAACGCCGAAGGCGCGCGCACCACGCCGTCGATCGTCGCTTATGCCAACGACGGCGAGATCCTGGTCGGCCAGTCCGCCAAGCGCCAGGCGGTCACCAATCCGCACAACACCCTGTACGCGGTAAAGCGTCTGATCGGTCGCCGCTTCGACGAAGAAGTCGTGCAGAAAGACATCCAGATGGTCCCGTACAAGATCGTCAAGGCTGACAACAGCGACGCCTGGGTCGAAGTGAACGGCCAGAAGATGGCTCCGCCACAGATCTCGGCTGAAATCCTCAAGAAGATGAAGAAGACCGCCGAAGACTACCTCGGCGAGCCAGTCACCGAAGCGGTCATCACCGTTCCGGCCTACTTCAACGACAGCCAGCGCCAGGCTACCAAGGATGCTGGCCGCATCGCGGGCCTGGACGTCAAGCGCATCATCAACGAGCCGACCGCAGCCGCTCTGGCCTACGGCATGGACAAGGCCAAGGGCGACCACACCGTGATCGTCTATGACCTGGGTGGTGGTACCTTCGACGTTTCGGTCATCGAAATCGCCGAAGTCGATGGCGAGCACCAGTTCGAAGTACTGGCCACCAACGGTGACACCTTCCTCGGTGGTGAAGACTTCGACATCCGCCTGATCGACTACCTCGTCGACGAGTTCAAGAAAGAAAGCGGCATGAGCCTCAAGGGCGACCCGCTGGCCATGCAGCGCCTGAAAGAAGCCGCTGAAAAAGCCAAGATCGAGCTGTCCTCGAGCCAGCAGACCGACGTGAACCTGCCGTACATCACTGCAGACGCCACCGGTCCCAAGCACCTGAACGTGAAGATCTCCCGCGCCAAGCTGGAATCGCTGGTCGAAGACCTGGTCACCCGTACCATCGAGCCATGCCGCATCGCGCTGAAAGACGCCGGTATCGACATCGCCAAGATCGACGACGTGATCCTGGTCGGTGGCCAGACCCGCATGCCGCTGGTACAGAAAGCCGTTGCCGACTTCTTCAACAAGGAAGCGCGCAAGGACGTCAACCCTGACGAAGCCGTTGCCATGGGTGCTGCCATCCAGGGCGCGGTCCTGGCTGGTGACGTCAAGGACGTCCTGCTGCTCGACGTCAGCCCGCTGACCCTGGGTATCGAAACCATGGGCGGCGTGATGACTCCGCTGATCGAGAAGAACACCACCATCCCGACCAAGAAGTCGCAGGTGTTCTCGACTGCCGATGACAACCAGGGCGCCGTGACCATCCACGTGCTGCAGGGCGAGCGCAAGCAAGCCGGCCAGAACAAGTCGCTGGGCAAGTTCGACCTGGCGGACATTCCACCGGCTCCACGCGGTGTGCCACAGATCGAAGTGACCTTCGACATCGACGCCAACGGCATCCTGCACGTCGGCGCGAAGGACAAGGCTACTGGCAAGACCCAGTCGATCGTGATCAAGGCCAACTCCGGTCTGTCCGAGGAAGAAATTGCTCAGATGGTCCGCGACGCCGAAGTCAACGCTGAAGAAGACCGCAAGTTCGAAGAGCTGGCCGCTGCCCGTAACCAGGGTGACGCGCTGGTCCACTCGACTCGCAAGATGGTCGTCGACGCCGGTGACAAGGTAACCGCCGAAGAGAAGACCGCGATCGAGGCTGCCGTGGTTGCCCTGGAAGCCGCCGTGAAGGGCGACGACAAGGCTGCCATCGAGTCGAAGATCGAAGAGCTGTCGAAGGTTTCCGCGCCGGTCGCGCAGAAGATGTACGCCGACCAGCAGGGCGAGCAGCCGCAGGGCGGCGCCCAGCAGCAGGCCGAGCCTGAAGCCAAGCACGACGACGTGGTTGACGCCGAGTTCGAAGAAGTCAAAGACAACAAGTAACCGTTACTGGTTGTCGGCCGGTTGGCCGCTCTAGGGCGGCGACTGGTAGGATGTCGCCGCGCGGGGGCTTGCTCCCGCGTTGGCGTGTCTGGAATACGCGAATTTTTACAGCATCTGTCAGGGCTCTTTCGACTGAGGCGGCAGGTGCTGGCGGCACGGCGCGGAACGCGCAGAGGTTTGCCGAACGCCCTCAAGAGTGCAAATGACTTATGGCAAAGCGTGATTTTTATGAGGTCCTGGGTGTCGAGCGTGGCGCCGGCGAAGGTGACCTCAAGAAGGCTTATCGCCGCCTGGCGATGAAATACCACCCGGACCGCAATCCGGGCGACAAAGAGTCGGAAGACATGTTCAAGGAGGCCAACGAGGCCTACGAAGTGTTGTCCGATGCCAGCAAGCGCGCGGCATACGACCAGTATGGCCATGCGGGCGTCGACCCGAGCATGGGTGGCGGCGGTGCTGGCTTTGGCGGCGCGAACTTCTCCGACATCTTTGGTGATGTATTCAGCGATTTCTTCGGCGGCGCCCGGGGCGGCTCGCGTGGCGGTGCCGCGCGTGGCAGCGACCTGCGCTACACGCTGGAGCTGAACCTGGAAGAAGCGGTACGTGGCACCACGGTCAATATCCGTGTGCCGACACTGGTCAACTGCTCGCCGTGCGATGGCTCGGGCGCCAAGAAGGGCTCGACTCCGTCGACCTGCCCGACGTGCGGCGGTATCGGCCAGGTGCGCATGCAGCAAGGCTTCTTCTCGGTGCAGCAGACCTGCCCGCGGTGCCATGGCCAAGGCAAGATCATCACCGACCCGTGCTCGTCGTGCCATGGCGAAGGCCGTGTCGAAGAGTACAAGACCCTCTCGGTCAAGGTCCCGGCCGGTGTCGACACCGGTGACCGCATTCGCCTGTCCGGCGAAGGCGAGGCGGGCGCCCAGGGTGGCCCGACTGGCGATCTGTACGTGGTCATCAGTGTGCGTGAGCACGCGATCTTCCAGCGTGACGGCAAGCACCTGTACTGCGAAGTGCCGATCAGCTACACCGACGCTGCCCTGGGTGGCGAGCTGGAAGTGCCGACCCTCGATGGCCGGGTCAAGCTCAAGATCCCTGAAGGCACCCAGACCGGCAAGCAGTTCCGCCTGCGCGGCAAGGGCGTGGCGCCTGTGCGCGGTGGTGCGGCCGGTGACCTGATGTGCCGCGTTGCGGTGGAAACCCCGGTAAACCTCAGCCGTCGTCAGCGCGAACTGCTTGAAGAGTTTCGTGATTCGCTGGAAGGCGACAGCTCCCACTCGCCCAAGGCCAATGGCTGGTTCGAAGGCGTGAAGCGCTTCTTCGGCGATTTGTAAAAGGAACGGCTTATGCGACGTATCGCGGTAATGGGCGCGGCAGGACGAATGGGCAAGACCCTGGTCGAGGCCGTGCAGCAGACTCCAGGCGCAGGCCTCACGGCTGCCATCGATCGTCCGGACAGCACCCTGGTGGGCGCCGATGCCGGTGAGCTGGCAGCGCTGGGACGTATCGGCGTTCCGCTGTCGGGCGACCTGGCCAAGGTGAGCGATGAGTTCGATGTATTGATCGACTTCACTCATCCGTCGGTGACCCTGAAGAACCTGGCGTTCTGCCGCAAGGCAGGCAAGGCCATGATCATCGGCACCACGGGTTTCACCACCGAGGAGAAGCACCTGCTGGCCGAGGCGGGCAAGGATATCCCGATCGTCTTCGCCGCCAACTTCAGCGTTGGCGTCAACCTGTGCCTCAAGCTGCTGGATACGGCGGCGCGGGTATTGGCTGACGAAGTGGACATCGAGATCATCGAAGCCCACCACCGGCACAAGGTCGATGCGCCTTCGGGTACCGCGCTGCGCATGGGTGAAGTGGTTGCCCAGGCGCTGGGGCGTGACCTGCAGGAAGTGGCCGTGTACGGCCGCGAAGGCCAGACCGGCGCGCGTGATCGCCAGACCATCGGTTTCGCTACCGTGCGTGCCGGTGACATCGTGGGCGATCACACCGTGCTGTTCGCCGCCGACGGTGAGCGAGTCGAGATCACCCACAAGGCATCGAGCCGCATGACCTTCGCCAAGGGCGCGGTGCGGGCTGCCCTGTGGCTCGATGGTCGTGCACCAGGGCTGTATGACATGCAGGATGTGCTGGACCTGCGGTGAATCGCTGAATTGTCGCAATCCCGTGTTTTAAGGGCACATCCATGGTAGACCAAAAAATCGGTTTCCTATAAGCTACAGCTTTAGTGTGTCCACTAAAAGCGCGCAGATTATTCAGCACATGAAAGCGGGGTGACGTTCATACGTCATTCCGCTTTTTTGCAACCTGCGATCGCCCCTTCAGGCTTGATTTACGGGAGGTCTTCTTGACTAAGCCAGCCATACTCGCCCTTGCCGATGGCAGCATTTTTCGCGGTGAAGCCATCGGAGCCGACGGTCAGACCGTTGGTGAGGTGGTGTTCAACACCGCAATGACCGGCTACCAGGAAATCCTGACCGACCCTTCCTACGCCCAGCAAATCGTTACCCTGACTTACCCGCACATCGGCAACACCGGCACCACCGCCGAAGACGCCGAGTCCGACCGCGTATGGTCGGCTGGCCTGGTGATCCGCGACCTGCCGCTGCTCGCCAGCAACTGGCGCAACACCATGCCGCTGGATGAGTACCTCAAGGCCAACAACGTCGTGGCGATCGCCGGCATCGATACCCGCCGCCTGACCCGCATCCTGCGTGAGAAGGGCGCGCAGAACGGCTGCATCATGGCTGGCGACAACATCAGCGAAGAGGCGGCCATCGCCGCGGCGCGCGGCTTCCCGGGCCTCAAGGGCATGGACCTGGCCAAGGAAGTCAGCACCAAGAAAGCCTACGAATGGCGCTCCACCGTCTGGAACCTGCAGTCCGACAGCCACCCGACCCTCGAAGCCGCAGACCTGCCGCACCACGTGGTCGCCTTCGACTACGGCGTCAAGGTAAACATCCTGCGCATGCTGGTTGCCCGCGGCTGCCGCCTGACCGTGGTGCCTGCCCAGACCCCGGCAAGCGAAGTCCTGGCGCTGAATCCGGACGGCGTGTTCCTGTCAAACGGACCGGGCGATCCAGAGCCCTGCGACTACGCGATCAAGGCGATCAAGGACATCCTGGAAACCGACATCCCGGTATTCGGCATCTGCCTCGGTCACCAGCTGCTGGCTCTGGCCGCAGGCGCCAAGACCGTCAAGATGGGCCACGGCCACCACGGTGCCAACCACCCGGTCCAGGACCTGGATTCGGGCGTGGTCATGATCACCAGCCAGAACCACGGCTTCGCCGTCGACGAAGCTACCCTGCCGGGCAATGTGCGCGCCATCCACAAGTCGCTGTTCGACGGCACCCTGCAGGGTATCGAGCTCACCGACAAGAGCGCGTTCAGCTTCCAGGGTCACCCTGAAGCGAGCCCAGGCCCGACTGACGTCGCGCCACTGTTCGATCGTTTCATCGATGCCATGGCCAAGCGCCGCTGAGCATCCTGCGACAAGGCCCCGGACCGGCACTGCCCGCGTCCGGATGCGCCTGACCAAGAATGTTCAAGACGGCTAGCCGACTGACCTGCGGATTTGAGTGACAACCCATGCCAAAACGTACAGACATAAAAAGCATCCTGATTCTTGGCGCTGGCCCGATCGTGATCGGCCAGGCCTGTGAATTCGACTACTCCGGCGCCCAGGCCTGCAAGGCCCTGCGCGAGGAAGGTTTCCGCGTCATCCTGGTGAACTCCAACCCAGCGACCATCATGACCGACCCGTCGATGGCCGACGCCACCTACATCGAGCCGATCAAATGGCAATCGGTGGCCAAGATCATCGAGAAAGAGCGTCCAGACGCCCTGCTGCCGACCATGGGCGGCCAGACCGCGCTGAACTGCGCCCTGGACCTCGAGCGCCACGGCGTGCTCGAGAAGTTCGGCGTCGAGATGATCGGCGCCAACGCCGACACCATCGACAAGGCCGAAGACCGCTCGCGTTTCGACAAGGCCATGAAGTCCATCGGCCTGGACTGCCCGCGTTCCGGTATCGCCCACTCGATGGACGAAGCCAACGCGGTGCTCGAGCGCCTGGGCTTCCCGTGCATCATCCGTCCGTCCTTCACCATGGGCGGCACTGGTGGTGGTATCGCCTACAACCGTGAAGAATTCGAAGAAATCTGCGCCCGTGGCCTGGACCTGTCTCCGACCAAGGAACTGCTGATCGACGAATCGCTGATCGGCTGGAAGGAATACGAGATGGAGGTGGTCCGCGACAAGAAGGACAACTGCATCATCGTCTGCTCCATCGAGAACTTCGACCCGATGGGCGTCCACACCGGCGACTCCATCACTGTCGCGCCAGCCCAGACGCTGACCGACAAGGAATACCAGATCATGCGCAACGCCTCCCTGGCGGTGCTGCGTGAAATCGGCGTCGAAACCGGCGGTTCGAACGTGCAGTTCGGTATCTGCCCGGACACCGGCCGCATGGTCGTCATCGAGATGAACCCGCGCGTGTCGCGTTCCTCGGCACTGGCCTCGAAAGCCACCGGCTTCCCGATCGCCAAGATCGCCGCCAAGCTGGCTGTCGGCTACACCCTCGACGAACTGCAGAACGACATCACCGGCGGCCGCACTCCAGCCTCCTTCGAGCCGTCGATCGACTACGTCGTCACCAAGCTGCCGCGCTTCGCCTTCGAGAAATTCCCGAAAGCCGACGCCCGCCTGACCACCCAGATGAAATCCGTGGGTGAAGTCATGGCCATCGGCCGTACTTTCCAGGAGTCGTTGCAGAAAGCCCTGCGCGGCCTCGAAGTCGGTGTCTGCGGCCTGGACCCGAAAGTCGACCTGGCGAGCCCTGAAGCCGCCGGTATCCTCAAGCGCGAACTGACCGTGCCGGGCGCCGAGCGCATCTGGTATGTCGCCGATGCCATGCGTTCGGGCATGAGCGTGGAAGAAATCTTCTCCCTGACCATGATCGACCGCTGGTTCCTGGTACAGATGGAAGACCTGATCAAGGAAGAGGAGAAGGTCAAGACCCTCGCCCTGACCGCGATCGACAAGGGCATGATGCTGCGCCTCAAGCGCAAGGGCTTCTCGGACCAGCGCCTGGCCAAGCTGCTCGGCATCACCGACAAGAACCTGCGCCGCCACCGTCACAAGCTCGAGATCTTCCCGGTCTACAAGCGCGTCGACACCTGCGCCGCCGAGTTCGCCACCGACACCGCCTACCTGTACTCGACCTACGAGGAAGAGTGCGAGGCCAACCCGTCGACCCGCGACAAGATCATGATCCTCGGCGGTGGCCCGAACCGTATCGGCCAGGGCATCGAGTTCGACTACTGCTGCGTGCACGCGGCCCTGGCGCTGCGTGACGACGGGTACGAGACCATCATGGTCAACTGCAACCCGGAAACCGTCTCCACCGACTACGACACCTCCGACCGCCTGTACTTCGAGCCACTGACCCTCGAGGACGTGCTCGAAGTGGTGCGAGTCGAGAAGCCGAAAGGCGTGATCGTCCAGTACGGCGGCCAGACCCCGCTGAAACTGGCCCGCGCCCTGGAAGAAGCCGGCGTGCCGATCATCGGTACCAGCCCTGACGCCATCGACCGCGCCGAAGACCGCGAGCGCTTCCAGCAGATGGTCCAGCGCCTGAACCTGCTGCAGCCGCCAAACGCCACCGTGCGCAGCGAAGAAGAAGCGATCCGCGCCGCTGGCCAGATCGGCTACCCGCTGGTCGTGCGTCCGTCCTATGTACTGGGCGGCCGTGCCATGGAGATCGTCTACGAGCTGGACGAGCTCAAGCGCTACCTGCGTGAAGCGGTGCAAGTGTCGAACGACAGCCCGGTGCTGCTCGACCACTTCCTCAACTGCGCCATCGAGATGGACGTGGACGCGGTCTGTGACGGCACCGATGTGGTCATCGGCGCAATCATGCAGCACATCGAACAGGCTGGCGTGCACTCCGGTGACTCGGCTTGCTCGCTGCCACCGTACTCGCTGCCAGCCCACGTGCAGGACGAAGTCCGTGACCAGGTCCGCAAGATGGCCCTGGAGCTGCAAGTGGTCGGCCTGATGAACGTGCAGCTGGCGCTGCAGGGCGACAAGATCTACGTGATCGAAGTCAACCCGCGTGCATCGCGTACCGTGCCGTTCGTCTCGAAGTGCATCGGCACTTCGCTGGCGATGATCGCGGCCCGTGTCATGGCCGGCAAGACCCTCAAGGAGCTGGGCTTCACCAAGGAAATCATCCCGAACTTCTACAGCGTCAAGGAAGCCGTCTTCCCGTTCGCCAAGTTCCCAGGGGTTGACCCGATCCTCGGCCCTGAGATGAAATCCACCGGTGAAGTCATGGGTGTTGGCGACAGCTTCGGTGAAGCCTTCGCCAAGGCCCAGATGGGCGCCAGCGAAGTACTGCCGACCGGCGGCACTGCGTTCATCAGCGTGCGTGACGACGACAAGCCACAAGTGGCTGGCGTTGCCCGCGACCTGATCGCCCTGGGCTTCGAAGTGGTAGCAACCGTCGGCACCGCCAAGGTCATCGAAGCGGCCGGCCTGAAAGTGCGCCGTGTGAACAAAGTGACCGAGGGTCGCCCGCACGTGGTCGACATGATCAAGAACGACGAAGTGTCGCTGATCATCAACACCACCGAAGGCCGTCAGTCGATCGCCGATTCCTACTCGATTCGTCGCAATGCGCTGCAGCACAAGATCTACTGCACGACTACCATTGCGGCCGGTGAAGCCATCTGCGAGGCGCTCAAGTTCGGTCCCGAGAAGACCGTGCGCCGCTTGCAGGATCTGCATGCAGGACTCAAAGCATGATCAAGTACCCAATGACCGTCCAGGGCGCCCGCGCCCTGGAAGAAGAACTGACCTTCCTGAGCAAGACCGAGCGCCCGCGCCTGAGCCAAGCCATTGGCGAAGCACGCGAGCTGGGTGACCTCAAGGAAAACGCCGAATACCATGCCGCCCGCGAGGAGCAGGGCATGGTCGAGGCACGTATCCGTGATATCGAAGGCCGCCTGCAGAACTCGGTGGTGATCGACGTGACCAGCATTGCCCACACGGGCAAGGTGATCTTCGGCACGACCGTCGAGCTGGCCAACACCGAGACCGACGATCGCGTGACCTACCAGATCGTTGGCGAGGACGAAGCCGACATCAAGCGTGGCAAGCTGTCGGCCGGTGCGCCGATCGCCCGTGCCATCATCGGCAAGGAAGAAGGTGATGTCGTGGTGGTCAAGACGCCAAACGGCACGGTCGAGTACGAGATTGTCGAAGTCAAGCATCTCTGACAGGCGCCTTCGGGCGCCGGCCCTCGAGGGCATCCTCTGGCAACTGGCCCAGGTTTTCTGGGTCGGAGGCCTGTGGGTGTTTCACGTGGGGCTGGTGCCTGCGCTGAAGGTCAGCGGCCTGGCGCCGTTGCTGGTCCAGGACGTGGCTGCGCAGATCGACCGCTGGTTGATCGGCGTGGCCTTGCTCGGCTTGATGACCCAGCTGGCAGTGCTGGCGAGGGTAGATGGCCTCGCGGCCTGGTGGCAGCAGTTTCGCGGCCAGATGCTGTTGCTCGGCTTTGCTGCCTGCATCAGCTACTACACGCTGCGCTACGGGATTTCCGTGGGCGAGCGCTGGCAGATGTTCTGCTTCCTGGTGCTGGGCTTCAGTGGAATCGTGCTGGTGGCCCAGCCGGTCCCGGTCAGGGCGCGCTTGCGCCGCTGACCGGTCCGCTATCACTTGTAGCGGTGGATGTTCGACAATTGCTTGTTGGGCTGTGGGTTCTTGCGGTAGATCAGCGCTTTCTTGCCGATGGTCTGTACCAGCTCGGCCCGGCCGGCCTTGCACAGTGCGGCAATTGCGGCGGCGCGTTCTTCACGGTCTTCGGAGCGGATCTCGACCTTGATCAGTTCATGATCGACCAGCGCGCGTTCCAGCTCGGCGACCACACCTTCGGTCAGGCCGTTGCCGGCAACGATCAGGACCGGCTTCAGGTCATGACCAATGGACTTGTACTGCTTCTTCTGCTCGTTATTGAGCGGCATAATCTGACCCTTTTCGTCTGATTCTGTAAAATTGGCGGCTATTTTACCCGAGGGCTCGTGACTCCGCCCAGTCAATCGCGAACCCTAATCATCGAGGTGCCCAATGGCGCGTTCCAAGACAAGCCTTGGTTGGCTGAAAGAACACTTCAACGATCCTTACGTCAAGAAGGCGCAAAAGGATGGTTACCGCTCGCGTGCGAGCTACAAACTGCTCGAGATCCAGGACAAGTACCGGATCATTCGCCCGGGCATGAGCGTGATCGACCTGGGCGCGGCGCCTGGAGGCTGGTCGCAGGTGACCAGCCGGCTGATCGGTGGCCAGGGCCGCCTGATCGCATCCGACATCCTGGAAATGGACAGCATCCCGGACGTCAACTTCATCCAGGGCGACTTTACCCAGGACGAAGTGCTGGCGCAGATCCTCGAGGCGGTCGGCGACACGCACGTGGACCTTGTGATTTCCGATATGGCCCCCAATATGAGTGGTACGCCTGAAGTGGATATCCCCAAGGCCATGTTCCTCTGTGAACTGGCGCTGGATCTTGCGACTCGGGTGCTCAAGCCGGGTGGCGATTTCGTGATCAAGATCTTCCAGGGCGAGGGCTTCGATGTTTACCTGAAGGACACTCGCAAGAAGTTCGAGAAGGTCACGATGATCAAGCCTGACTCCTCACGTGACCGTTCGCGCGAGCAGTACCTGATGGCGAGGGGATATCGCGGCGAGTAAGGCGGTGGTTCGACGGCTTTCGCGGCATCCGATAGTTTATTCCAATCGGGTGTCCTGCCTGACTTGGCTGAACATCGTGTAGTCTAGGTTCACAAAGGGTTACAGACGGCACCTGCGTATGCGTAGGTAATGTAGTAAGTTAGGCCGGTGAATATCATGCGAGGCACGGCTGCGTCGTGCGCCGACCTCAGAGGGTAGCTAATTGAACGACATGGCAAAGAATCTGATCCTGTGGTTGATCATCGCAGCCGTCCTGGTGACGGTGATGAACAACTTCTCCAGCCCGAACGAGCCGCAGACCCTCAACTATTCCGACTTCATCCAGCAGGTGAAGGACGGCAAGGTCGAGCGCGTGGCAGTCGACGGCTATGTCATCACCGGCAAGCGCAGCGACGGCGACTCGTTCAAGACCATTCGCCCGGCCATTGCCGACAACGGCCTGATCGGCGACCTGGTCAACAACAATGTGGTTGTCGAGGGCAAGCAGCCTGAACAGCAGAGCATCTGGACCCAGTTGCTGGTCGCCAGCTTCCCGATCCTGGTGATCATCGCGGTGTTCATGTTCTTCATGCGCCAGATGCAGGGCGGCGCGGGCGGCAAGGGCGGCCCGATGAGCTTTGGCAAGAGCAAGGCGCGCCTGCTCTCCGAAGACCAGGTCAAGACCACGCTGGCTGACGTCGCAGGTTGCGACGAGGCCAAGGAAGAAGTGGGCGAGCTGGTCGAGTTCCTGCGTGACCCGGGCAAGTTCCAGCGCCTGGGTGGCCGCATTCCTCGCGGCGTGCTGATGGTCGGCCCGCCGGGTACCGGCAAGACTTTGCTGGCCAAGGCCATTGCGGGCGAAGCGAAGGTGCCGTTCTTCACCATCTCCGGTTCCGACTTCGTCGAGATGTTCGTCGGCGTCGGCGCCAGCCGTGTCCGCGACATGTTCGAGCAGGCCAAGAAGCACGCGCCTTGCATCATCTTCATCGACGAGATCGATGCCGTGGGTCGCCATCGTGGCGCCGGCATGGGTGGCGGTCACGACGAACGCGAGCAGACGCTGAACCAGCTGCTGGTCGAGATGGACGGCTTCGAGATGAACGATGGCATCATCGTCATCGCGGCCACCAACCGGCCTGACGTGCTCGACCCTGCGCTGCTGCGTCCGGGCCGCTTCGACCGCCAGGTGGTGGTTGGCCTGCCGGACATCCGTGGCCGCGAGCAGATCCTCAAGGTTCACATGCGCAAGGTGCCGATTGGCGAAAACGTCAACCCTGGTGTCATTGCCCGTGGTACCCCTGGCTTCTCCGGTGCCGACCTGGCCAACCTGGTCAACGAGGCATCGCTGTTCGCCGCTCGTGGTGGCAAGCGCCTGGTCGAGATGAAGGAGTTCGAGCTGGCCAAGGACAAGATCATGATGGGCGCCGAGCGCAAGACCATGGTCATGTCCGAGAAAGAGAAGCGCAACACGGCCTTCCACGAAGCCGGTCACGCTATCGTCGGCCGCATCGTGCCAGAGCACGACCCGGTCTACAAAGTGTCGATCATCCCTCGTGGCCGCGCCCTTGGCGTGACGATGTTCCTCCCCGAGGAAGACCGCTACAGCCTGTCCAAGCGTGCGCTGATCAGCCAGATCTGCTCGCTCTACGGCGGCCGTATCGCTGAAGAGATGACGCTCGGCTTCGACGGTGTCACCACCGGCGCGTCCAACGACATCATGCGCGCCAGCCAGATCGCTCGGAACATGGTCACCAAGTGGGGCCTGTCCGAGAAGCTGGGTCCGTTGATGTACGCCGAGGAAGAAGGCGAAGTGTTCCTGGGCCGCAGTGCTGGCAGCCAGCATGCAAGCCTGTCCGGTGAAACCGCGAAGATGATCGACGTCGAAGTGCGCAGCATCATCGACGGCTGCTACGCCACGGCCAAGCAGATCCTCACCGACAACCGCGACAAGCTGGACGCCATGGCCGATGCGTTGATGAAGTACGAAACCATTGATGCCGACCAGATCGACGACATCATGTCGGGCCGTACTCCTCGCGAGCCGCGTGACTGGGATGACAATTCCGCTTCCGGCACGCCGCCGGCTGCGCAAGGCGATCGTCCGGAAACGCCGATCGGCGGTCCAGCGGCTCAACTCTAAGGGCACCTATGAGCTCAAAGCAGTACCCGACCCGGTTGCCTTGCGGCAACCGGGTTCTTGATTTGTCGCGTACCCATGTCATGGGTATTCTCAATATCACTCCAGACTCATTCTCCGACGGCGGCCGCTTCAACCAGCGTGATGCGGCCTTGCGTCATGCCGAGGCCATGGCCGCGGCAGGAGCGACGCTGATCGATGTCGGTGGCGAATCCACGCGCCCTGGTGCGCGTGTCGTGTCGCCGGTCGAGGAGCTCGAGCGCGTCGCGCTGATTGTCGAGGCCATCAACGCAAGCCTGGATGTGGTCATCTCCGTCGATACCTCGACCCCTGCCGTCATGCGCGAAGTCGCCCGCCTGGGTGCGGGGCTGATCAACGACGTGCGTGGCCTGGAGCGCGATGGCGCCCTGGATGCCGCGGCGGCTACCGGCTTGCCGGTGTGTCTCATGCACATGCGCGGCGAGCCTGGCAATATGCAGGACGATCCTCATTACGAGGATGTGACCGCCGACGTGACGCGCTATCTTGAAGGTCGTATGGCTGCCTGCGCGGCAGTGGGTATCGACGCACAACGGATCATCCTTGATCCAGGCTTCGGTTTCGCCAAGACCCTGGCGCACAACCTGAGCCTGTTCAAGCACATGGAAGCACTCTATCGCCTGGGGCGCCCACTTCTCGTGGGGGTTTCACGCAAGAGCATGATCGGCCTGACGCTGGATCGTCCGGTCGAAGAGCGGCTTTACGGCAGCCTGGCGCTGGCGGCGCTGGCCATGACCAAGGGTGCGAGTATCCTTCGCGTCCACGACGTGGCCGAGACCGTGGATGTAGTGCGCATGATCGCTGCGGTGCAAGACGCCGAATAAAAAAGATTGGAGCCCCTATGAGCAGAAAATATTTTGGTACCGATGGTATTCGTGGGCGCGTGGGCGAGTTTCCCATCACGCCTGATTTCATGCTTAAGCTCGGCTGGGCGGCAGGCATGGCCTTCCGCAAGCACGGCGCCTGCCGCGTTCTTGTAGGCAAGGACACGCGTATCTCGGGGTACATGTTCGAATCCGCGCTCGAGGCCGGCCTGTCCGCCGCTGGCGCTGATGTAATGCTCCTGGGGCCGATGCCGACACCGGCCATCGCCTACCTGACCCGCACCTTCCACGCCGAAGCCGGCATTGTCATCAGTGCCTCGCACAATCCGCACGATGACAATGGCATCAAGTTCTTCTCGGGGCAGGGCACCAAGCTGCCTGACGATATCGAAATGATGATCGAAGAGCTGCTCGACCAGCCAATGACCGTCGTCGAGTCGGGCAAGCTGGGCAAGGTGTCGCGTATCAACGACGCCGCAGGCCGCTACATCGAGTTCTGCAAGAGCAGCGTGCCCACCAGCACCGATTTTGCCGGTCTCAAGCTGGTCATCGACTGCGCCCACGGTGCGACCTACAAGGTGGCCCCCAGCGTCTTCCGCGAGCTCGGCGCGCAGGTCACTGTGCTGCACGCCCAGCCCGACGGCCTGAACATCAACGAAGGCTGCGGATCGACCCATATCGAGTCGCTGCAGGCCGCTGTACTGGTCGGCCATGCGGACCTCGGCATCGCCTTTGACGGCGATGGTGACCGCGTGCTGATGGTCGATCACACCGGCGCCATCGTCGATGGCGACGAGCTGCTCTACGTCATCGCCCGCGACCTGCACGATCGCAACAAGCTGCAGGGCGGCGTCGTTGGCACGCTGATGAGCAACCTTGGCCTGGAGCTGGCGCTCAAGGACCTGGACATCCCGTTCGTGCGGGCCAAGGTCGGCGACCGGTATGTCATGGCTGAGCTCCTCGAGCGCAACTGGCAGCTCGGTGGCGAGAACTCCGGCCATGTGGTGTGCTGCAACCACACCACCACAGGCGATGCGATCATCGCCGCGCTGCAGGTACTGATGGCCCTCAAGCGCCGTGGAGAGACGCTGGCGCAGGCTCGCCAGGCGTTGCGCAAGTGCCCGCAGGTGCTGATCAACGTGCGCTACGGCGCAAGCACGGTCGACCCGCTGGAGCATCCATCGGTGCAGGAAGCCAGCGCCAAGGTTACCGAGGCGATGGCCGGTCGTGGCCGTGTGTTGCTGCGCAAGTCCGGCACCGAGCCACTGGTTCGCGTGATGGTCGAAGGCGACGACGAAAACCAGGTTCGCGGCCATGCCGAGGCTCTGGCAAAACTTGTTGGTGAAGTTTGCGTTTGAATACGCTTGCCAGCGCTGCACGGGTTGGGTAAGATCTGCGCCCACTTTGACCGACGAGGTAAAGCATGCGTCGCACCATGGTAGCTGGTAACTGGAAGATGCACGGTACCCGCGCCAGCGTCGCTGAGCTGATCCAGGGCTTGAGTAATCTTGCTCTCCCAAGCGGTGTAGAAGTTGCGGTATTTCCACCGGCCTTGTTCATCAATCAGGTAATTGATGGATTGCAAGGCAAGGAAATTTCCGTAGGTGGCCAGAATTCTGCTGTAATGCCCGAACAGGGCGCGCTGACCGGCGAGATTGCGCCGAGCCAGCTGGCCGAAGTGGGTTGCAAGTTGGTGTTGATAGGGCACTCCGAACGTCGCCAGATCGTTGGCGAAACAGACGAAGTACTCAATCGCAAGTTTGCAGCCGCCCAGGCAAGTGGTTTGAAGCCGGTGCTTTGCATAGGGGAAACTCTTGAAGAGCGCGAGGCTGGCAAGACGCTCGAAGTTGTAGGGCGTCAACTGAGCAGCATCATCGAAGCTTTCGGTGTTGATGTTTTTGCCAATGCAGTAATTGCCTATGAGCCTGTATGGGCCATCGGCACCGGCCTCACGGCCACGCCCCAGCAGGCTCAGGATGTGCACGCAGCCATCCGGGCCCAGCTGGCGGCAAAGAATCCTGAAGTTGCCCGTAAGGTGCAGCTTCTATACGGCGGCAGCGTGAAGGCGGCCAATGCGGTCGAGCTGTTCGGCATGCCGGATATCGATGGGGGGCTCATTGGTGGAGCTTCCTTGAACGCAGACGAATTCGGTGCAATTTGTCGCGCCGCAGGAAACTGAACCATGCTGGAAACAGTCGTAGTTGTTCTTCATCTGTTGGGCGCGCTCGGTGTTATCGTGCTGGTCTTGCTGCAACAGGGTAAGGGTGCGGAAGCAGGTGCATCTTTCGGCGCAGGTGCTTCAAATACTGTGTTCGGAAGCCAAGGTTCTGCTACCTTCCTGAGTAAGTTTACTGCTATACTAGCTGCCTCTTTCTTCTTGACCGCACTTGGGTTAGGATACTTCGCCAAGGAGCAGGCCAATCAGCTGACTCAAGCAGGTTTGCCAGATCCAGCGGTGCTTGAAGTACAAGAGCAAAAGCCGGCAGTAAATGATGATGTACCGGTTCTTCAGCAACAGAAGAGTGAAACCACCACTACAGGTGATGTACCTCCTCCGGCGCAAGAGCAGAAGTAAAGGGTTTCAAATGTAGTATTGCCGAGGTGGTGGAATTGGTAGACACGCAACCTTGAGGTGGTTGTGCCCATAGGGTGTAGGGGTTCGAGTCCCCTTCTCGGTACCAATTAAAGCATGAGAGCCCGCTTTAGCGGGCTTTCGTGTAGGTGGAGGTCGGATTGACCCTTTCAGGGGTTCGGTCTTATACTTTCGCCCCAGCTATGACGCGGGGTGGAGCAGTCTGGTAGCTCGTCGGGCTCATAACCCGAAGGTCGTTGGTTCAAATCCAGCCCCCGCAACCAGTTTTGGCGGAGCCCCTTTTCAGGGGCTTTTTGCTAGCTGATCAGTTCTCAGCGCCGGTATTCAACGGCGTTTCAGGGATGGGCGCTTCGCCCATTTTTTATTTGCACAGCATGCACGAGGGGGTTCAGGTGTCGAGCAAGCTAGAACAGTTGCAGGCCTTGTTGGCCCCGGTGGTCGAGGGTCTTGGCTATCAATGCTGGGGGATCGAATTCATCTCTCAGGGCAAGCATTCGGTCCTGCGTATCTATATCGACAAGGAAGACGGCATCCTGGTGGAAGACTGCGAAGCGGTCAGTCGTCAGGTAAGCGGCATCCTTGATGTTGAAGACCCGATCAGCTCCGAATACACCCTTGAAGTGTCCTCTCCTGGCATGGATCGCCCGCTGTTCACGCTCGAACAGTTTGCCTCGCATGCCGGCCAACAAGTGAAGATAAAGCTGCGCACGCCCTTCGAGGGTCGTCGCAACTTCCAGGGCCTTCTCCGCGGCGTGGAGGAGCAGGATGTCATCGTCCAGGTGGACGATCACGAGTTCCTGCTGCCGATCGACTCGATCGACAAGGCCAATATTATTCCCAGTTTTGACTGAGACGTGCCTGGCCCGGTGGATGTTCCGGGGCCACTGGCTTGCGCAAGGCGAGGCGTACGATGAGCAAAGAAGTACTGCTGGTTGTTGAATCGGTATCCAACGAAAAGGGTGTACCACCCGGCGTCATTTTCGAAGCGCTGGAAGTGGCCCTGGCCACTGCAACCAAAAAACGTTTTGAAGACGAAGTCGACCTGCGTGTGGAAATCAACCGCCACACCGGTAACTACGAGACTTTCCGTCGCTGGACCGTAGTCGCGGAAGACGATCTCGACGATCCTGCGATCGAAACCTGGCCAAGCAAGATCCTGGAAACCTATCCAGAGGCCAAGGTCGGTGACGTGATCGAAGAGAAGATCGAGTCCATCGAGTTCGGTCGCATCGCCGCGCAGACCGCCAAGCAGGTCATCGTCCAGAAGGTCCGTGAAGCCGAGCGCGCCCAGGTGGTCGACGCCTACCGCGAGCGCGTTGGCGAGATCATCTCCGGTACCGTCAAGAAGGTTACCCGCGACAACGTCATCGTCGACCTGGGCAACAACGCCGAGGCGCTGCTGGCACGTGAAGACATCATTGCCCGCGAGACTTTCCGCGTCGGCGTGCGCCTGCGTGCGCTGCTCAAGGAAATCCGCACCGAGAACCGTGGTCCTCAGCTGATCCTGTCGCGTACCGCGCCACAGATGCTGATCGAGCTGTTCCGCATCGAAGTGCCAGAAATCGCCGAAGGCCTGATCGAAGTCATGGCTGCGTCCCGTGATCCGGGTTCGCGTGCCAAGATCGCTGTCCGCTCCAAGGACAAGCGTATCGACCCGCAAGGTGCCTGCATCGGCATGCGCGGTTCGCGCGTCCAGGCCGTATCCGGCGAACTGGGCGGTGAGCGCGTGGATATCGTCCTGTGGGACGAGAACCCGGCACAATTTGTCATCAACGCCATGTCGCCGGCCGAAGTCGCGGCGATCATCGTTGACGAAGATGCCCATGCCATGGACATCGCCGTAGGTGAGGACAACCTTGCCCAGGCGATCGGCCGTGGTGGTCAGAACGTTCGCCTGGCCAGCCAGCTTACCGGCTGGACCCTGAACGTGATGACCGAGAAAGATATCCAGGCCAAGCAACAGGCCGAGACCGGTGACATCCTGCGCAACTTCATCGACGAGCTGGAAGTCGACGAAGAGCTGGCACAGGTACTGGTCGACGAAGGTTTCACCAGCCTGGAAGAGATTGCCTACGTACCGTTGGAAGAAATGCTCAACATCGATGGCTTTGACGAGGATATCGTCAATGAGCTCCGTGCTCGTGCCAAGGACCGCCTGTTGACCAAAGCCATCGCTACCGAGGAAAAACTGGCAGACGCCCATCCGGCCGAAGACTTGCTCTCTCTCGAGGGCATGGACAAGGACCTGGCGGCGGAACTGGCGGTGCGCGGCGTGGTTACCCGCGAAGACCTGGCCGAGCAGTCGATTGACGACCTGCTCGACATCGACGGCATCGACCAAGAGCGTGCCGGCAAGTTGATCATGGCCGCCCGAGCCCACTGGTTCGAGTAATTAGGCGCGGCCTGAGGAGAGAAGTGCATGACGCAAGTCACGGTGAAAGAACTGGCCCAAGAGGTCGAAGCACCGGTAGAGCGCCTGCTGCAGCAGATGCGTGAGGCAGGTCTGCCGCACACCGACGCCGGTCAGGTAGTGACCGACAACGAAAAGCAGGCTTTGCTGGCCCATCTGAAAAGTGGCCACAAGGCGAAGGTGGAAGAGCCGCGCAAGATCACCTTGCAGCGCAAGACCACCAGCACCCTGCGTGTCGCCGGTAGCAAGAGCATCAGCGTAGAAGTACGCAAGAAGAAAGTATTCGTTCAGCGCAGCCAGGAAGAAATCCAGGCTGACCAGAAGCGTGATCAGGAAGAGCGCCGCGTGGCAGAAAATGCCGCTCGCGAAAAGGCCAACACCGAATCGCGTGAGCGTATCGAAGCCCAGGCTCGTCGCGACTCTGGCGTTTCGGCTCCTGCAGCCGCTGCTCCTGCAGCGCCTGCCCCTGCTCCTGCAGCAGCGCCGGCACCGGCTCCTGTGGCAGCAGCTCCGGTAGATCCTGCCGCGCCGGTTGCCGACCGCAAGAAAGACGACGCCCGTCGTGGCGACCGCACCCGTGACGACGATCGTCGCGGTGGTGAGCGCCGCAACGAAGCGCCACGCGTCTCGGTCAAGGTCAAGGAAAAAGAGAAAGCGCCGACTCCGCGTGCCGCGCCTCGCACCACCGACGAGGAAAGCGATGGCTTCCGTCGCGGCGGCCGTGGCAAGGGCAAGCCGAAGAAGCGCAATGCGCATGGCTTCCAGAGCCCGACCGGTCCCGTCATTCGTGACGTGTCCATCGGCGAGACCATCACCGTTTCCGAGCTGGCACAGCAGATGTCGGTCAAGGGCGCTGAAGTCGTCAAGTTCATGTTCAAGATGGGCACTCCGGTGACCATCAACCAGGTACTCGACCAGGAAACCGCGCAGCTGATCGCTGAAGAGCTGGGCCACAAGGTGAGCCTGGTCAGCGACAACGCCCTGGAAGATTCCCTGGCCGAATCGCTGAAGTTCGAAGGCGAGACTTCGGGCCGTGCACCGGTGGTTACCGTCATGGGTCACGTTGACCATGGCAAGACCTCGCTGCTCGACTACATCCGTCGCGCCAAGGTAGCTGCCGGCGAAGCCGGTGGTATCACCCAGCACATCGGTGCCTACCACGTCGAAACCGACCGTGGCATGGTGACCTTCCTCGACACCCCGGGCCACGCTGCTTTCACCCAGATGCGTGCCCGTGGTGCCAAGGCGACCGATATCGTCATCCTGGTCGTGGCTGCGGACGACGGCGTGATGCCGCAAACCCGTGAAGCCGTTCAGCATGCCAAGGCTGCTGGCGTCCCACTGGTTGTCGCGGTCAACAAGATCGACAAGCCGGGTGCAGACCTCGACCGCATTCGCAACGAGCTGTCCGTCGAAGGCGTGACCTCCGAGGAGTGGGGTGGTGACACTCCATTCGTCAAGGTCTCGGCGAAGATGGGTACCGGTGTCGACGAGCTGCTCGAAGCCGTGCTGCTGCAGGCCGAGATCCTCGAACTCAAGGCCACTCCATCCGCGCCTGGTCGTGGTGTCGTGGTCGAATCGCGCCTGGACAAGGGCCGTGGCCCGGTTGCCACCATCCTGGTTCAGGACGGTACGCTGCGTCAGGGCGACATGGTCCTGTGCGGTTCCAACTATGGCCGCGTCCGCGCCATGCTGGACGAGAACGGCAAGCCTGTGAAGGAAGCCGGTCCGTCGATCCCGGTCGAGATTCTCGGCCTGGACGGCACGCCGGACGCTGGCGACGAGCTGAGCGTGGTTGCCGACGAGAAGAAGGCGCGTGAAGTCGCCCTGTTCCGTCAAGGCAAGTTCCGCGAGGTCAAGCTGGCCCGTGCTCACGCCGGCAAGCTGGAAAACATCTTCGAGACCATGGGTCAGGAAGAGAAGAAGACCCTCAACATCGTCCTCAAGACCGATGTGCGTGGCTCGCTCGAGGCGCTGCAAGGCTCGCTCGGCGGCCTGGGCAACGACGAAGTGCAGGTCCGTGTGGTCGGCGGCGGTGTCGGTGGTATCACCGAGAGCGATGCCAACCTGGCCCTGGCGTCCAACGCGGTGCTGTTCGGCTTCAACGTTCGTGCCGATGCCGGTGCGCGCAAGATCGTCGAGCAGGAAGGTCTGGATCTGCGTTACTACAACGTGATCTACGACATCATCGAAGACGTCAAGAAAGCCCTGACCGGCATGCTCGGCAGCGATGTTCGCGAGAACATCCTGGGTATCGCCGAAGTGCGTGACGTGTTCCGCTCGCCGAAGTTCGGCGCCGTTGCTGGCTGCATGGTCGTGGAAGGCACGGTCTACCGTAACCGCCCGATCCGTGTACTGCGCGACGACGTTGTGATCTTCGAAGGCGAACTGGAATCGCTGCGTCGCTTCAAGGACGATGCCGCCGAAGTTCGTGCCGGCATGGAGTGCGGTATTGGCGTCAAGAGCTACAACGACGTCAAGGTCGGCGACAAGATCGAGGTCTTCGAGAAAGTCCAGGTGGCTCGTACGCTCTAAGCGTCGAGCGTGGGAGCCAGCCAGTGTCGCCGCAAGGCGCCTGGCAAGGTCTCTGATGGTAGCGCCCGGTCAGGCTTTTCGCCTGTCCGGGCGTTTGCCGCTCTAGTTACAGGTAGCAAAAATGGCAAAAGAATACAGCCGTACCCAACGTATCGGTGATCAGATGCAGCGCGAGCTGGCCGATCTGATCCGCCGTGAAGTCAAGGACCCGCGCGTGGGCCTGGTGACCATCACCGCCGTCGACGTCAGTCGCGACGTGGGCCACGCCAAGGTCTACATCACTGTCATGGGGCAGGATGACGCAGAATCGGTCAAGCAGTCGCTGAAAGCGCTCAACAGCGCCGCCAGCTTCCTGCGCCTGCACCTGGGCCGCGCGATGCAGCTGCGCAGCGTGCCGCAATTGCACTTCCACTTCGACGAAAGCGTCGGCCGTGGCGTACACCTTTCAGCGCTGATCGAGCGTGCGGTCGCGGAAGACCGTCTGCACGGCGGTGCCGACGAGCCGGACACCAAGGAGTAACAGGTGGCCCAGGTCAAACGTATCCGCCGCAACGTCAGTGGCATCATCCTGCTCGACAAGCCGCTGGGCTTCACGTCCAACGCGGCGCTGCAGAAGGTCCGCTGGTTGCTCAACGCCGAGAAGGCGGGGCATACCGGCAGTCTCGATCCCCTGGCTACCGGTGTCCTGCCGTTATGCTTCGGCGAGGCAACCAAGTTCTCCCAGTACCTGCTCGATTCCGACAAGGGCTACGAGACGGTCATGCAAATGGGTCAGACGACCACCACGGGTGATGCCGAGGGCGAAGTTCTGCTGACTCGCGAGGCGACCGCTGGTCGTGACGACCTCGAGGCGGTGTTGCCTCGTTTTCGTGGGGAAATCAGTCAGATACCGCCGATGTACTCCGCCCTCAAGCGCGATGGCCAGCCGTTGTACAAGTTGGCGCGTGCAGGAGAGGTAGTGGAGCGCGAGGCGCGTTCTGTTACTATTAACCGCTTGGAGCTGCTCGAGTGCGAAGGCACCCGTGCGCGCCTCTCGGTTGGTTGCACCAAAGGCACCTATATCCGCACGCTGGTCGAGGATATCGGTGAGGCATTGGGCTGTGGCGCGTATGTCGCCGAGCTGCGCCGGACCCACGCGGGTCCCTTCGAGCTGGCCCAGACCGTGACCCTCGAGGAGTTGGAGCAGGCACATGCCGAAGGTGGCAACGAAGCGATCGATCGCTTCCTGATGCCCTCCGACAGCGGGTTGCAGGACTGGCCGCTGCTGCACTTCTCCGAGCACAGCGCGTTCTACTGGCTGCATGGGCAACCGGTTCGCGCTCCGGACGCGCCGAAGTTCGGCATGGTCCGGGTACAGGATCACAATGGCCGCTTCATCGGTATCGGTGAAGTGAGCGAAGACGGGCGCATTGCGCCGCGTCGCTTGATTCGATCGGAATGATCGAAGCCGTGAGCCGAGGTTCAGACCAACGCTTGCGGATCCGAGGATGGCTGTCAGTAGGCACGGTCAGACCTCTTTTATGAATACAGGGATTTCATTCCCTGGCCTATTGGACCCCGCTCGCGGGATCCGTTATCAGGAGATGCCTCATGGCCCTCAGCGTTGAAGACAAAGCCCAGATCGTTGCCGATTATCAGCAAGCCGCCGGCGACACCGGTAGCCCGGAAGTGCAGGTTGCTCTGCTGACCGCCAACATCAACAAGCTGCAAGGCCACTTCAAGGCCAACGGCAAAGACCACCACTCCCGTCGTGGTCTGATCCGCATGGTAAACCAGCGTCGCAAGCTGCTGGACTACCTGAAAGGTAAAGACACCACCCGTTACAGCGCCCTGATCGGTCGTCTGGGCCTGCGTCGCTAATAGCGGCCTGGCCAGTGGTGTGCACGGCGTGCTGCAGTCACCAGGCGGAGCCTCTGGCCCCCGCATTGGTGAGCACGCCGCGCGTATCTAGAAGGTTGGCTGTCTGTTCTTCCCGAGCGGTTTTCCGCAAGGGCAGGGCAGGCTCCCAACCTTTAGTTTTATCTGGACGGTCAATGGGGCCGAATCCCCGTTCTGCCCAAGAATTCGCAAGAACCAGTTCCCCACAGAGCCATTGAAAAGGTAGGAAACCGTGAACCCGGTAATCAAACAATTTCAGTTCGGTCAATCGACCGTAACTCTCGAGACGGGCCGAATCGCTCGTCAAGCGTCCGGCGCAGTGCTGGTCACCGTCGATAACGATGTCACCGTGCTGGTGACCGTGGTCGGTGCCAAGCAGGCAGATCCGGGCAAGGGCTTCTTCCCGCTGTCCGTTCATTACCAGGAAAAGACCTACGCCGCTGGCAAGATCCCTGGTGGTTTCTTCAAGCGTGAAGGCCGTCCTTCCGAGAAAGAAACCCTGACTTCGCGCCTGATCGACCGTCCGATCCGCCCGCTGTTCCCAGAAGGGTTCATGAACGAAGTGCAGGTCGTCTGCACCGTGGTTTCCACCAGCAAGAAGACCGATCCGGACATCGCTGCGATGATCGGTACCTCGGCTGCACTGGCTATCTCCGGCATTCCTTTCGAAGGCCCGATCGGCGCTGCCCGTGTCGCTTTCCATGAAAGCACCGGCTACCTGCTGAACCCGACCTACGAGCAACTGGCTGCCTCGAGCCTGGACATGGTCGTTGCCGGTACCTCCGACGCCGTGCTGATGGTTGAATCGGAAGCCAAGGAGCTGACCGAAGACCAGATGCTGGGCGCCGTGCTGTTTGCCCACGACGAATTCCAGGCTGTCATCAAGGCCGTCAAAGAGCTGGCCGCCGAAGCTGCCAAGCCTACCTGGGACTGGACTGCCAAGGCCGAGAACACCCCACTGCTGAGCGCCATCCGTGGCGAGTTCGGTGCCGCGGTTTCCGACGCCTACACCATCACCGTCAAGGCTGACCGCTACGCCCGCCTGGGTGAGCTGCGTGAGCAGGTGATCGCCAAGTTCTCCGGCGAAGAAGGCCAGCCGACCTCGGCCGAAGTCAAAGAGATCTTCGGTGAGATCGAATACCGCACCGTTCGCGAGAACATCGTCAACGGCAAGCCACGTATCGACGGCCGCGACACCAAGACCGTGCGCCCGCTGAACATCGAAGTCGGTGTCCTGCCGAAAACCCACGGTTCCGCGCTGTTCACCCGTGGCGAAACCCAGGCACTGGTCGTTGCGACCCTGGGTACCGCCCGTGACGCGCAGCTGCTGGACACCCTCGAAGGCGAGAAGAAAGACCCCTTCATGCTGCACTACAACTTCCCGCCGTTCTCGGTGGGCGAGTGTGGCCGCATGGGTGGCGCTGGCCGTCGCGAAATCGGCCACGGCCGTCTGGCCCGCCGTTCGGTCCAGGCCATGCTGCCTGCCGCTGACGTGTTCCCGTACACCATCCGTGTGGTATCGGAAATCACCGAATCCAACGGTTCGAGCTCCATGGCTTCGGTCTGCGGTGCTTCCCTGGCACTGATGGACGCCGGTGTACCGATGAAGGCGCCAGTTGCCGGTATCGCCATGGGCCTGGTCAAGGAAGGCGAGAAGTTCGCGATCCTGACCGACATCCTGGGTGACGAAGACCACCTGGGCGACATGGACTTCAAGGTAGCCGGTACCGCCAAAGGCGTCACCGCGCTGCAGATGGACATCAAGATCAACGGCATCACCGAAGAGATCATGGAAATCGCCCTGGGCCAAGCCCTGGAAGCGCGCCTGAACATCCTCGGCCAGATGAACCAGATCATTGGCCAGTCGCGTACCGAGCTGTCGGCCAACGCGCCGACCATGATCGCGATGAAGATCGACACCGACAAGATCCGTGATGTCATCGGCAAGGGCGGCGCCACCATCCGCGCCATCTGCGAAGAGACCAAGGCTTCGATCGACATCGAAGACGACGGCTCGATCAAGATCTTCGGCGAAACCAAGGAAGCGGCCGAGGCAGCACGCCAGCGCGTCCTGGGCATTACCGCCGAAGCCGAGATCGGCAAGATCTACGTCGGCAAGGTCGAGCGTATCGTCGACTTCGGCGCGTTCGTCAATATCCTGCCGGGCAAGGACGGCCTGGTGCACATCTCCATGCTCAGCGATGCGCGTGTCGAGAAGGTCACTGACATTCTGAAGGAAGGCCAGGAAGTTGAAGTGCTGGTACTGGACGTGGACAACCGCGGCCGTATCAAGCTCTCGATCAAGGATGTAGCAGCAGCCAAGGCTTCTGGCGTCTAAGACGGCCTGGCGGTACTGAAAAAGGACTCTTCGGAGTCCTTTTTTTTTATGCTCGAATGCAACTTTTTGCGTACTTGCATCTTGCATGCAGGATTATGCGGTTGCTTGCAATTTGCACGAAATAGCGCAATGCCATGAAATGTTAAGTCGTTGTTTTATAAGGTTTTATTGTTTTTGAAAAAGCTGGCACGAGCCCTGCAATGATACTTGCACATCTGCCGCCAGGACTTTCGGCGCAGACCTTTCGAAAAACAGGAGTGTCTCGTATGAAGAAGTTTGCCATTGCTGCTGCTGCTGCCACCGCTCTGACCCTGACCATGACCAACGCTGCGTTCGCCGCCCAGTCGACCACTCAGGCGCCAATGGTGCTTGCCGCTGGTGAAATGACCAAGGCCAAGGAAGAAACCAGCGATACCTGGATCACCACCAAGGTCAAGGCGGACTTGCTGACCGAGAAGGGCATCCCAGGTAGCGACATCAAGGTTGAAACCAACAAGGGTGTTGTCTCCCTGTCTTCCGATGTAGCCGTGACCGAATCGCAGAAAGACATGGCCGTTGCCATCACCAAGAAGATCAAAGGCGTGCGTGATGTTTCGGCTGGCGGCCTGAAAGCCGAGTAAGTGTTTCCCTCGCTTGATCCATCGGTTCATGCGAAGACCAAAAGGACTTGGTCGCCTACATGAAAAAACCCCAGCACAGGCTGGGGTTTTTTTTGGACGGAATTTGCCGGGAAGGCTTATTCCGCATCCAGATGCATTGGCGTCACGATGCGGCCATCGCTTTCGGCCTGCCCAAGGCGGGTGTCGATGAAATACACCCGGTCATCGGCAAGCTGCCCTTTGTCCACCAGGTAGTCCTTGATGCTGCTGGCCCTGGCCTGGCCCAGCTGGCGCAGCAGCGCAGCGTTCTGGGCCCACGAAGAAATCACTGCATCATGCAGCCTGGCGGTACGGTCATCGCGGTCGAGCTGCTCCCATTGCGCAGGTGGCTGCTGCTTGAGGCGCGTTCTGTAGATGCCTTCGAGCATCGCAGGCTTGTCTTCTTCGTCGACCTGCAGCATCGAGGCATTGGCAGGGACCTTGTCGCCACGGCGCTGCAGGATCTTGTACCAGATGCTCTGGTATTCACGCTCCAGGCGTTGCTGCGCGATCAGGGGACCGTCGCTGGCCTGCGCACTGGTGCCTTCGATCTCCAGGCGCAGGGCAGGGCGCTCCTTGAGGGCCGCGCCGAGTTTGTCCAGGGCACCCTGGGCTTCGTCACTGAGGTCGCTGGAGCCGGGCGCGAAGGCTACGGTGCCCAGATCCTCCGACCCGCCACCACTCACCAGCCCGCCGATGAACTTGAAGGGCGCTTGCGCCGCGCGCAGCACCAGGTTGCGCAAGGTCTGCCAGACAATCGGCATGACGCTGAACTGCGGGTTGTTCAGGTCACCTGACACGGGCAGCTCGATGGAGATCTTGCCCTCGGTGTCCTTGAGCAGGGCCACTGCCAGGCGAAGCGGGAGGTCCACGGCATCCGGGCTTTCGACCTTCTCGCCCAACTGCAACTGTTCGACCACTACCTTGTTCTCCGCCTTGAGCTGGCCTTTGGTGATCAGGTAGTGCAGGTCGAGGTTAAGCCGCCCCTTGCGGATGCGGTAGCCGGCGAACTTGCCGGAGTAGGGCGTGAGCGTGGTCAGCTCGACGCGGCGGAAGCTGGTCGCGATGTCGAGGCTGGCCATCGGGTCGAAGGGGTTCAGGGCCCCTTTGATGGTGACAGGCGCGTAACGGTCGACCTTGCCCTTGATGTCGACCTTGGCCGGATCGGGCTGGCGATTGTCGATGGTGCCGATCTGGCCATTGAGCTGCTGGACTGCCGTGGCGAAATTCGGCGTCAGGCTGAAGTCGGCGAAGTTGGCCGAACCGTCGTTGATGCTGATCTGCCCGATCCGCACGCCCAGGGGCTTGGCGCTGCTGGCAGGAGCGGTCTTGGCGGTCTTGGTCGTACTGGCGGCGGGTGCATCTGCGGGCTGGGCGATCAGCAGGTCGTCGATGTTGGTGGTGCGGTCCTCGTTGATCATGAAGCGCGCGTAGGGCTGGAGCAGATCGACCTTGGCGATCGAAAGCGCATCGCCGTGGCGGTAGCTGAGGCCTTCCAGGTCAAGCTGCTGCCATTTGACGAAATCCCGGTCCTTGATGGTGTCCAGCGTGTGCAGCTGGCTCACCCGTGCCTTGCCTTCGACGGTAAAGGCCAGTGGCTCGGTGCTGGCCAGGTCGACCTTGAGATCGCTCGCCAGCATGCCGCTGCGCAGTTCCAGGCGCATGAGCGGGGTGATGTAGGCCTGGGCCACGCGCAGGTCGATATCATGGGTGCTGACGTCGAGCCGGGCGCTGACGGGCGCCAGGTTTACCTGCCCCGACGCCTGCAGCTTGCCCTGCTTGCCCACGCCGGTGTCGAGCCGCAGGGTGAAGGGCGACTGGTTGAGGCTATCGAAACCCTGCAGGTCGACATTCAGCGGGCCGACATCCAGGGCTACGGGATCTTTCTGGCTGCGATCGGCCAGGTGGACCTGGTAATTGCGCAGCTGCACGTCCTTGAGCAGTACCTGCCAAGGCTTGCTCGCCTGCGCGGCGGCTTTTTCCTGTTTGGAAGGCTCGGCCGCGGCGGGTTCGGCTTTCTGCTGTGGGGTCGCCTTGGCCGGTTGGCCGGCGAACAGCTTCTGCCAGTCGAGCTGGCCGTCGCTTTCGAGGGCAGCCCAGGTCTCCAGCTTTTCGCTGCGCAGCTTGCCCACGGTCACACGCTGCTTGGCGAGGTCAATGGACGACTCACTGACCGCCAGGCTCGCAAGGCGCACCAGCGGGCGGCCATCGGGTGCCTTGATGGCAAAGGGCGCGATACGCAGCGAGGTCTTGTCCAGCAGCAATTCGGTGTTCTTGGCGAGGTTGAGCTTGTAGTGGGTGTCGAGGTTCAACAGGCCATTCTCAAGCACCAGCGGCACGGCATCGCGCACGTACGGCCACCAGAGCTTCATCTTGCCATCGGTGATCTTCAGGGTGCCTTCGGAGGCAATGGGCGACAGGCTCAAGGTGCCTTTCCAGTCGATACGTCCGCCCTCGGGGCCGTTGGCGACCAGGGTCATGTCGGCGTTGTCGTCGGGCAGGGTGCTGAGGTTCTTGAGCTCCAGGTTCATCGAATCGTAGAGAAACTCGATGGGCTCGCTTGGGCGCAGGTCCTGGAAATGCAGGTAGCCTTCGCTCAGCTTGATGCTCGCAATACGCAGCGGGAAGGGCTCGCTGGGCGGCTCGTCGGGCTTGGGCTCGGAGGCGGGCAGCTTGAACAGTCGGGTCAGGTTGAGGCTGCCATCCTTGGCGAACAGCAGCTCGGTCCGCGGCTTGTCGAGTTCGACGGCAGACAGGTTCAGCGCCTTGCTCCAAAGACTGTCTAGTTGCAGGTTGGCGTAGAGGCGCTCGAAGCCGACCTGCTCCTTGCCCGGTTCACCGATCTGCAGGCCCCAGAGGGTCAGCTCGAGGCTGTAGGGATTGAATTCGATGCGCTGCAGGTGCGCGGGCGTTGTCGCGTACTGGGCCAGTTGCTGGTTGGCGACGCGCAGCGCGACGCCGGGAACGATCAGGAAACCCAGCAGGCTGTACAGGGCCACGAGGGCCAGCAGGGCGCCAAGTGCGCGTTTCAATCCTTTGGGCATGTGTGGCGTCGTCGGTCACAAGCGGGAGTGCTTGGAGTATGGCAGGTTAAATCGGTTCCGAACCCGGGATGAAAATCACCTGACCCTGTGGGAGCGGGCTCGTCCCGCGATCGGGCCCGAAGGGACCGTAACCCTGTGTCCGCAGTGTGCCTGGTTAAACACGGTTGCTGATTTCACGACTGCTTCGCAGCCGATCGCGGCACGAGGCCGCTCCCACAGGGTGGCCACAGAAGTACGACGCCTTGTCATTGATTCAGCCGCTTGTCGATCAACCCCTGCACCACACTCGGATCGGCCAGGGTCGAGGTGTCGCCCAGCGTGTCCAGCTCATTGCAGGCGATCTTGCGCAGGATGCGCCGCATGATCTTGCCCGAGCGGGTCTTGGGCAACGCAGGCGCCCACTGGATCAGTTCCGGCTTGGCGAAGCTGCCGATCTCCTTGCTGACCAGGGCCAGCAGCTCGGCCTTGAGCGCATCGTCGGGTTCGACGCCGTTCATGGCGGTGACAAAGGCATAGATGCCCTGGCCCTTGAGGTCGTGGGGATAGCCGACCACGGCCGCCTCGGCAATGCTGTCATGCAGCACCAGCGCGCTCTCGACTTCGGCGGTGCCGATCCGGTGCCCGGACACATTGATCACATCGTCGATGCGCCCGGTGATCCAGTAATCGCCGTCGGCATCACGACGCGCCCCGTCGCCGGTGAAGTAATAGCCCGGCATCGGCTTGAAGTAGGTATCGACCATGCGCTGGTGGTCACCGTAGACGCTGCGGATCTGTCCCGGCCAGCTCGCCTTGATCGCCAGCAGGCCGCTGCCGGCACCCTCGATCAGCTTGCCTTTGTCGTCCAGCAACACCGGTTGCACGCCAAACATCGGTTGCGTCGCGCAGCCTGGCTTGAGGCGCTGGGTGCCGGGCAGTGGACTGAGCATGATGCCGCCGGTCTCGGTCTGCCACCAGGTGTCGACGATAGGGCAACGCTTGCGCCCGACCTCCTCGAAGTACCACTCCCAGGCTTCCGGGTTGATCGGTTCGCCAACGCTGCCGAGCAGGCGCAGGCTGCGCCGCGAGGTGCCTTGCAGCGGGCCGGGGCCTTCGCGCATCAAGGCGCGCAGGGCGGTAGGCGCGGTATAGAAGATATTGACCTGGTGCTTGTCCACGACCTGCCAGAAACGCGAGGCGTCGGGGTAGTTGGGCACGCCCTCGAACATCAGCGAAACCGCGCCGTTGGCCAGGGGGCCGTAGAGAATGTAACTGTGCCCGGTGACCCAGCCGACGTCGGCCGTGCACCAGAACACCTCGCCGTCGCGGTAGTCGAAGACGGTCTTGAAAGTGAGGGCCACCTGCAGCAGATAGCCCGCGGTCGTGTGCAGCACCCCTTTGGGTTTTCCGGTACTGCCAGAGGTGTACAGGATGAACAGCGGGTCCTCGGCGTCCATTGGCTCGGGAGGGCAGTCGTCGCCTGCCTTTTCGACCGATTCGTGGTACCAGAGGTCACGCCCTTCCTGCCACTCGACCTGGGCCTTGGTGCGCTTGACCACGAACACGCTGGCGACATTCGGGCAACTGAGCAGTGCCTTGTCGACGTTCTGCTTGAGGGCTACGCGCTTGCCGCCGCGAATGCCCTCGTCGGCGGTGATCAGCGTGCGGCAATCCGAGTCCAGGATACGGTCACGCAGCGCATCGGGCGAAAACCCTCCAAATACCACCGAGTGCACCGCGCCGATACGCGTGCAGGCCAGCATGGCGTAGGCCGCCTCGGGGATCATCGGCATGTAGATGCACACCCGGTCGCCTTTTTTCACGCCGCGCTGCTTGAGCGCGTTGGCGAGCCGACAGACCTGGCGATGCAGTTCGCGATAGCTGATGGCCTTGGAGTCGCTTGGATCGTCGCCTTCCCAGAGCAGGGCGGTCTGGTCGCCGCGGTTGGCCAGGTGGCGGTCGATGCAGTTGTAGCTGACGTTGAGCTGGCCACCGTCGAACCAGCGGGCCTCGCCTTTTTTCAGGTCGCACCGCTGCACCTGTGACCATGGCTTGATCCAGTCCAGCCGCTTGGCCTGCTCGGCCCAGAACGCATCGGGATCCTCGACTGACTGCCGGTAGAGGTGCTGGTAGTCGGCCTCGGAAAGCCCGGCGGCCTGGCTGACGGAAAAAGCGTGAGGGTAATCGCGGATATCGAACATGGCGGGGTGTCCTGCTCCAGTCGGCGCCGACGCACGGCTATTCGATAGAACAGTGTAGCCGCCGATCGCGGGAGGGGCCCGCGACCGGGGTTTCAGGCAGGTGCGGTCAGCCGCGGTGGCGACTGCGGAAGTAGTTGATCAGGCCTTGGGTAGAGCCGTCTTCAGCTGTTTCTTCCTGAGTGCCGGTAAGGCGCTGGTAGACACCCTTGCCCAGCTCCTTGCCCAGCTCCACGCCCCACTGGTCGAAGGCATTGATGCCCCAGATCACGCTCTGCACGAAGACCTTGTGCTCGTACATCGCCACCAGCGCGCCCAGGCGGCGTGGGCTGATGCGCTCGACCACCAGGGTGTTGCTCGGGCGGTTGCCCGGGATCACCTTGTGCGGCGCCAGCTTGTCGATATCTGCCTGGCTCATGCCTTTTTCACGCAGTTCGCTTTCGGCCTCGGCGCGGGTCTTGCCGAGCATCAGCGCCTGGCTCTGCGACAGGCAGTTGGCGTAGAGCCACTGGTGGTGGTCGGCCACCGGGTTGAAGCTCACCACCGGGACGATGAAGTCCGCCGGGATCAGCTGGGTGCCCTGGTGCAGCAACTGGTGATACGCATGCTGGCCGTTGCAGCCGACGCCGCCCCAGATCACCGGACCGGTATCGAGCTTAACCGGCGTGCCGTCCTGCAGCACGCTCTTGCCATTGGACTCCATGTCGAGCTGCTGCAGGTGCTTGGTGATGTTGCGCAGGTAATGGTCGTACGGCAGGATCGCGTGGCTTCGCGCATCCCAGAAGTTGCCGTACCACACGCCCAGCAAGGCCAGCAGCACCGGCAGGTTCTGCTCGAACGGGGCGGTCTGGAAATGCTGGTCCATGGTGTAGGCACCGGACAGCAGTTCCTTGAAGTTGGCGGTCCCGATGGCCAGTGCGATCGGCAGGCCGATGGCCGACCACAGCGAATAGCGTCCGCCTACCCAGTCCCACATCGGGAAGATGTTCTCTTCACGGATACCAAAGGCCACGGCCGCGGTCTTGTTGCTCGACACGGCGATGAAGTGGCGGTAAAGCTCGGCTTCGGAGCCACCCTGCGCCAGGTACCAGGTCCGGGCGGCCATGGCGTTTTTCAGGGTTTCGAGGGTGTTGAAGGACTTCGACGAAACAATGAACAGCGTGGTCTCGGCGCGCAGCTTGGCCGACAGCTCGTGGAACTCGCTGCCGTCGATGTTCGCCAGGTAGTGGCAGCGCACTCCGCGCTGGGCATAGGGCATCAAGGCCTCGGACACCAGCTCCGGGCCAAGGAACGAGCCGCCGATACCGATGTTGACCACGTCGGTGATCGGCTTCTCGCTGTAGCCGCGCCACAGGCCGTCATGGATACGGGTGACCAGCTCGGTGATCTGGTTCAGGACCTTGTGCACTTCGGGCATCACGTTGACGCCGTTGACGCTCAACTTGTCGCCCACCGGCCGGCGCAGTGCAGTGTGCAGCACCGGGCGCCCTTCGGAGGCATTGATGATCTCGCCGCCGAACATGGCCTTGATGGCGTCCTGCAGGCCGGCTTCGTTGGCAAGGCCTACAAGCAGCTCGCGGGTCTGGTCGGTGATCAGGTTTTTCGAGTAGTCGAGAAACAGGCCGCAGGTGCTGAGGGAGAATTGCTCGAACCGCTTGGGGTTTTCAGCAAAGGCATCGCGCATGCTGAAGCCTTGCATGGCATCACGGTGTTGCTGAAGCGCCTGCCAGGCGGGCAGGGCCGTCACATCATGAGGAGTACGGTAATACGCCATTGCGCGGGGTTCCTAGGTGCGTGAACCTGCCTTGGACAACTGGCAGTGCCTGCGGTTGCAGGCCGGTTTTCATTATAGGCACAGCCTGCGGCGCTGGTGGCCTCAGGCCAGTTCAATCGCGAAAATGCTAGCTGCGGGCGTCAAGATCCAGATGCAGGTTGTCGATCAGCCGTGTGCTGCCCAGGAAAGCCGCGGCCAGGATCACCAGGTCGCGGTCTTCGGCGGTGGCCGGGCGCAGGCTCAGCGCCTGGCGCACTTCCAGGTAATCCGGGCGCAGTCCGGCCGCGGCCAGCCGCTGCTGGCCAGCTGCGATCAGTGCTGGGTAATCGCGCTCGCCGTTGCCGATGGCCTCGCCCATCTGGCGCAGCACCTGGTAGACCACCGGCGCGATGGCCCGTTGCTCTGCTGTCAGGTAGCCGTTGCGCGACGACAGCGCCAGGCCATCGTCGGCGCGCACGGTGGGCTCGCCAATGATCTGGATCGGCATGTTCAGGTCGCGCACCAGGGCGCGGATCACCGCCAGTTGCTGGAAATCTTTCTGCCCGAATACCGCAAGGTCAGGTTGGACCATGTTGAACAGCTTGCTGACGACTGTTGCCACGCCCTCGAAATGCCCAGGGCGACTGGCGCCACACAGGCCTTCGGAAAGTTGCGGCACGCTGACGCGGGTCTGTCCACCCATGCCGTGGGGATACATCTCGTCCACGGTGGGGGCGAACAGCAGGTGGCAGCCGGCCTGCAGCAGCCGTTCCTGATCGGCCGCCAGGGTGCGGGGATAACTGGCGAGGTCTTCGTTGGCACCGAACTGCAACGGATTGACGAAGATGCTGGCGACCACGAAATCCACGCGTTGGCAGGCCTTGGTGACCAGCGCCGCGTGGCCGCTGTGCAAGTTGCCCATGGTCGGCACGAAGCCGATGCGCTTGCCTTCGCTACGGGCGCGCGCAACGGCGGCGCGCAGTTCGCGGACGGTCTTGACTGTGTTCATGCGCTGAATCCGTGTTCGCTACCGGGGAAACTGACGTCCTTGACCGCGCCGACATAGGCGCGCAGGGCACTCTGGATGTCGGGCTGGCCGACCATGAAGTTCTTCACGAACTTGGGCACCCTGCCGGTGAGGGACAGGCCAAGCATGTCGTGCAGTACCAGGACCTGGCCGTCGGTGGCGCTGCCCGCCCCGATGCCGATCACCGGGATACCCACGGCCTGGGTAATTTCAGCGGCCAGCTCGCTGGGCACGCATTCGAGCAGCAGCATGGCCGCGCCTGCCTGCTCCAGGGCAATGGCATCGGCGCGCATCTGCCGGGCCTGGGCTTCCTGGCGGCCTTGCACCTTGTAGCCGCCGAGCACGTTGACCGTCTGCGGCGTCAGGCCCATGTGCGCGCAGACTGGCACGCCCCGTTCTGCCAGCAGGCGAATGGTCTCGCCCAGCCAGGCGGCGCCTTCCAGCTTGATCATGTGTGCGCCGGCCTGCATCAGCGTGGCGCAGTTGGCGAAGGCTTGCTCGGGGGTGGCATGGGCCATGAACGGCAGGTCGGCAAGAATCAGCGCACCCTCGTTGCCGCGTTTCACGCAGGCGGTGTGGTAGGCCATTTCGGTGGTAGTGACCGGCAGTGTGCTGTCATGGCCCTGCAGGACCATGCCCAGTGAGTCACCCACCAACAGCACGTCCACGCCCGCCTGGCTGGCGGCCTTGGCAAAAGTCGCGTCGTAGCAGGTCAGCATGGTGATTTTTTCACCCTTGGCCTTCAAGCCATGGAGGGTGGTCAGGGTTACATCAGGCATGTGAAAAATCCTCTTCAGGCGCTGTGAACAACTGCGTGCAACGCGTGTATTCATCGGCTGGAACAGCACATCATCGAGCGTGGTGTTTGGGTACAGACCTGTTCCAGTCCTGGCTACGCCTCAGGTGGCACATCGAAGCCACGGGAGGCCTATAGTCGTGAGGGAGGGGGGCGAAGTCAATGACCCAGGCGGCGCATTGTTACAGGCAAGTGTTACCGGCGTTACCGCCCGCTGAAACGCCTGGTCTACAGGCGTTCAAGGCCGACAAATGGGCAGTCCGCCAGCAACTGGGCGAGGCTGCTCCGGTCGGCCAGGCAAAAGTCTGGCGGCACCAGCTCGGCCAAGGGATAGAGCACGAAGGGGCGGGCCTGCATGTGGTAATGCGGGACCTTGAGGCGGGGCACGTCGATGACCTGGTCGCCATAGAGCAGGATGTCCAGGTCGAGGGTGCGGGGCCCCCAGCGCTCCTTGCGCTCGCGTCCCTGGGCAGCCTCGATGGCCTGCAGGGCATCGAGCAGGGGCAGGGGCGCAAGCTCGGTATCGAGGGCGGCCACGGCGTTGGTGTAACGCGGCTGGCCGGGCGATAGCGAGTCGCTGGCATAGAAGGACGACACGCCGGCCAGGCTGCTGCGCTCGATCTGATCGAGGGCCTGCAGGGCGCAGCGCAGTTGATCGGCAGGGTCGGCCAGGTTGCTGCCCAGGCCGATATACACGCGTGTCGCCATGCCTTAGTCCAACTGCTCGTCGCTGCGCTTGCGCTTGCTGGCGCTGCTGCTGCGCTTGCGTTTGCGCGGGGCGGCACTGGTGCCTTCATCGCGGCTGCCCAGCTCGCGAATCATGTCGCGGCGCTCGCTGTCGTTGGCTTCCTGGTAATCGGTCCACCATTGGCCCAGCTCGTCGGTCTGTTCACCCGCGCTTTCCCGCAGCAGCAGGAAATCGTAGCCGGCGCGGAAGCGTGGGTTGTCGAGCAACAGGTCGGCGCGCTTGCCGCTGCGGCGTGGCAGGCGTTCCTGCATGTCCCAGATCTCGCGGATCGGCAGGGTGAAGCGCTTGGGTACCGCGATGCGCTGGCACTGCTCGGCGATCAGCTGATGGGCCGCTTCGTTCATGGCCGGGATCGGCGGCATGCCCTGGCTCTGCAGGCGCAGCGCGCGGGCGGGCAGGGCGGGCCAGAGCAGGGCGGCGAACAGGAAGGCCGGGGTTACCGGCTTGCCCTGCTTGACGCGCAGGTCGGTATTGGCCAGGGCCTGGCTGATCAGGGTGTGGGTGTAGCTCGGCTGCTCTTCCAGGGCCTGGGCACTGGCCGGGAACAGCGGGTCGAACAGGTGCAGGTCGACCAGCATTTCGAAGGTCAGCGCGGCCTGGCCGGAGAGGAACAGCTTGAGGCTCTCCTCGAACAGGCGCGCCGCGGGGATCTCGCGCAGCATGGGCGCCAGGTCGCGGATCGGCTGTACCGTGTGCTTCTCGATGCCGAAGTTGAGCTTGGCGGCGAAGCGCACGGCACGCAGCATGCGCACAGGGTCTTCCTGGTACCGCTGGACCGGGTCGCCGATCAGGCGGATCAGGCGGTTGCGGATGTCATGGACGCCATTGGCGAAGTCCAGAATGCGCTCGCTGACCGGATCGTAGTACAGGGCGTTGATGGTGAAGTCGCGGCGTTGCGCGTCTTCCTCAAGGGTGCCGTATACGTTGTCACGCAGGATGCGACCGCTCTCGTTGCGCGACGAGCGGTGGCTTTCGACCTGCTCTTCCTCGGCTTCGGGATGGTTGGCGCGGAAGGTGGCGACTTCAATGATGTCGCGGCCGAAATGCACATGCACGAGCTTGAAGCGGCGGCCGATGATCCGCGCGTTGCGGAATTCGCCGCGGATCTGCTCGGGGGTCGCGCTGGTGGCAACGTCAAAGTCCTTGGGCGCGATGCCCAGGAGCTGGTCGCGCACGCAGCCGCCGACCAGGTAGGCCTGGTAACCGGCGTTTTGCAGGCGCTCGACGATGCTCACCGCGTGACGGCTGAACTGGCTGCGCTGCAGCGAGTGTTGAGCACTGTTGATCACTTCAGGCGTGGTGCGCATGTGGTGCTGGCCACGGATGGGAGGACGGAACGACTGGAACAGCTTCTTCAGCATGGGATGCACTGTTTGAAGGAATGTTCGGCCAACGATGACAGAATGGCCGCATGATGGGCGGGGATTCTAGCATTTACTCGGGGAATGGTGTAGGCGGTAGCGTCGGAGCGCTGACGAGAGAAACTACAAGGGGAGCCGAAGCTCCCCAAGAAGTAGTTGCGTGCTCTTATTGTTTTTCTGCTGGGCTTCTTGTTTTTGTTGAGTGCCCTGTCCAAAAGTCTTGAAGCTTGTGGACGACTCCCAATTCGGGAGTGAAGAGCAAACGGATTGCTTTGGTCGCTGATGTCGAGCTGATCCTTAGATCCATCCAGTACAGGTGCTGCTTTTTAGTGCAGTTTTTGTTGTTCTCTGCCTGGCTGTGGGGCTAGCCCCAAACACAAGTCCTCTCCAAAAGAATCAGTTAGCTGCGCCTCCGCCGTCTTGTATTTGTTATGCGTGAGCCGTTTCGTCTTGTTCTTGTTCTGTTTTGCTGTGCTTGTTGTTGTTCTTGTACCAGAACATATAGCAGGTGCCGTGCCAACTTTGTCAGGCCTAGCAAAATCAGGGGGTTGGGCGGTTGAGAGGGCCTGGAAGGGGGCGGGAACGGCATGGATTCGTTACCGTAAACCCCGCCATTTGTTACGCCGTGTCAGCTGGGTAACAGATTTTTGCAGTTGTGGGCTCCCACTGGGGAGCCGCGGTCATTCGCTGGTCGCGCCGCTCTTGCGGCGTGGAATGCCCAGGCGCTGGCGGCGCTCCCACAGGCATTTGCGGCTGACGCCCAGCTTGCGGGCCAGCTCGGTTTCGGTCATGTGATCCTGGTGCTCGAGCACGAAATGCTGGAAGTAATCCTCCAGCGACAGGTCCTCGGTGGGTTCGTGGCTCGCACTGGTGGCACCATTGCCGGCGCTCGCTGGCAGGCTGGCGAAGCCTTCGTCGTCTTCCAGGTCGCTCAGCTCGATGTCGATGCCCAGCAGCTCGGCGGAAATCTCCGGGCTCTCGCTGAGAATGACCGCGCGCTCGACGGCGTTTTCGAGCTCGCGCACGTTGCCCGGCCAGCTGTAGTGACGGATCGCCTGCTCGGCATCGTGGGAAAAGCGCAGGTCGTCGCGGCTGATACGCGCGCTCTGGCGAGCGAGGAATGCATTGGCGATCTCGTTCACGTCCGGCCCGCGTTCGCGCAGCGCCGGCAGCTTGAGGGCAATCACGTGCAGGCGGTAATAAAGGTCTTCACGGAACTGCCCGATCTTGGCGAGGTTCTTCAGGTCGCGGTGAGTCGCAGCGATCAGGCGCACGTCGACCTTCTGCGACTGTACCGAACCCACCCGGCGGATCTCGCCTTCCTGCAGCACCCGCAGCAGGCGGGCCTGGGCCTCGAGCGGCAACTCGCCGATCTCGTCGAGGAACAGTGTGCCGCCATCGGCGGCCTCGACCAGTCCGGCACGCCCGGCGCTGGCGCCGGTGAAGGCACCTTTCTCGTGGCCGAACAGTTCCGATTCGATCAGGGTCTCGGGAATCGCCGCGCAGTTGACCGAGATCATCGGGGCCTTGGCCCGTCGCGACAGGTTGTGCAGCGCACGGGCGACCAGCTCCTTGCCGGTGCCGGACTCGCCCTGGATCAGGACATTGGAGTCGGTGGGCGCGACCTTGCGGATCTTGCTGTAGAGGTCCTGCATGGGCGGGCAGGAGCCGATGATGCCGATCTCGCCATTGGCAGCGTTACTGGCGCCCTTGTCTGCGCTGGCCGCCTTGCCGTTGGCGCGCGCCTCGGGGGCGGCGGCGGGGGCGCGCGGCCGGTCGCGAAGGATACGCGCCACGGCCTGGAGCATCTCGTCATGATCGAACGGCTTGGCGATGTAGTCGACCGCGCCCATCTTCATGGAGTCGACCGCCGAACGCAGGCTGGCATAGCTGGTCATGATCAGCACGGGGATGCCCTGGCCGAGCTTGATCAGCTCGGTGCCCGGTGCGCCGGGCAGGCGCAGGTCACTGACGATCAGGTCAAAGGTGGCAATGCTGAAGCGTTCCTGGGCTTCCTGCACCGAGCCGGCTTCGCTGACCTGGTACTGGTTCCGCTCGAGCAGGCGACGCAAGGCCGAGCGGATGATGGTTTCGTCTTCGACGATCAGAATATGCGGCATTGATTCAATTCTCTCGACGGTCTCGAATGTCAGGGGACGTCGCTACGACATGCCTGGGCAAGGTCACGCGGATCCGGGTGCCACGCTGGCGCTGAAGGTCGGCCGGGCTGTCGATGGTGATCTGTCCATAATGCTCTTCCACGATGGAATAGACCAGAGCAAGCCCAAGACCGGTACCTTCGCCTGGATCCTTGGTGGTGAAGAAGGGTTCGAACAGGCGGTCCATGATGTTTTTCGGGATCCCGCTGCCCTCGTCCTCGACCACCAGGTCGACGGTGTGCTCGCTGGTCTCGCTGCGCACGCGCACGGCGCTGCCGGGCGGCGACGCATCGCGGGCGTTGGACAGCAGGTTGATGAGCACCTGTGCCAGGCGCTGTGGATCGCCCTCGACCCAGTGGTCGGGGTCGCACAGGTTGAAAAACTGTACTTCGAAATTGCGCCGGTTCAACGCCAGCAGACCGATGGCGTCCTGCGCCACTTCGGCCAGGCAGACAGGCTCTTCGCTGTTCTGGTGGCTGCCCCCTGCATGGGCGAAGCTCATCAGTGACTGCACGATGCGCGAGACGCGCTTGGTCTGTTCGAGGATCTGGCTGCTGAGCTCGGTGATCTCGCCGTCACCCTCGCGTTCTTCGCGCAGGTTCTGCGCCAGGCACGCGATGCCGGTGATGGGGTTGCCGATCTCGTGAGCCACCCCGGCGGCCAGGCGGCCGATACTTGCCAGCCGCTCGGAGTGCACGAGCTTGTCTTCAAGGGCCTGGGTTTCGGTCAGGTCCTCGACCAGCAGCACCAGGCCGCTGTTGCCCGGGGCCAGCGGTTCGTCGATGGCGGCCTTGTGCAGGTTGAGCCAGCGGGTCTGGCCATCCAGGCCCAGGCGCTGCTTGTGCAAATGCTCGTCCGGCACGTTGATGAAGCCCAGCAGCATCCCGCGCCAGGGCTCACCGATGGTGGTCAGGCGTGAACCGACCACGTGCTTGGCGGCGATGCCGGTCAGCTCCTCCATGGCCTTGTTCCACATCAGGATCTCCTGGTCCTTCGCCAGGGAACACACACCCATCGGCAATTCCTGCAAGGTCTGGCGATGGTAGCGGCGCAGGGCATCGAGCTCGGCGGCGAGGCCGGTCAGGCGCGAGTGGTAGTCTTCGAGGCGGCTTTCGATGAAGTGGATGTCCTCGGTGACGTAGTTTTCGCTGGCAGACTTGTAGGGCAGGAAAGTCTCGACCATGTCCTGGGCCACGCTCGGTCCCATCAGGCCGGAGAGGTTGGCTTCGATCCGGTCGCGCAGCCGGCGCAAGGCATAGGGGCGGCGCTCGTCGAATGGCAGGTAGAGGTCGCGCAGGGCCTGCTCGACTTCCTTCTGGGCAGCCTTGGCACCCAATGGCTTGGCCAGCTGGGTGGCGAATTCCTGGGGCGATGCGGCATGCAGCTCGCGGCGTTGCGGGCGGCGCACGTTGTCCACGGCGCACGCTTCGGCGGCGCTCACTTCCTCGCTGCTGGCATTGGTGAACAACGAGATCAGGGTGAACAGCAGCACGTTGGCCGCGAGCGAGGCGATGGCGCCCATGTGCCAGCTGGTGTCGTCCAGCACGTAGATCATGTTGAACAGCGGGATGTAGAAGCCCTGCAGGTTGCCGATCAGCGGCAGCAGCATGGTCACCATCCATACCAGGATCCCGGCGAGCAGGCCCGCGATGAAGCCGCGCCGGTTGGCGGTCGGCCAGTACAGCACCGACAGCACGCCCGGGAGGAACTGCAAGGTGGCGACAAAGGCGACGATGCCAAGGTTTGCCAGGCTCTGGTGGGTATTCTGGGTCAGGTAGAAGACGAACCCGGCGGCGATGATGGCGACGATCAGGGCGCGGCGTGTCCATTTCAGCCAGCGGTAGATGTTGCCTTCGGCCGGTGGCTGGTACAGCGGCAGCACCAGATGGTTGAGGGCCATGCCCGACAGCGCCAGGGTCGTGACGATGATCAGCCCGCTGGACGCCGACAGCCCGCCTATATAGGCGAGCATGGCGAGGGCCTTGCTGTTCGCAGCGATGCCCAGGCCGAGCGTGAAGTACTCGGGATTGGTGCTGGCGCCCATGCGCAAGCCGGCCCAGAGGATCAGCGGCACGGCCAGGCTCATCAGCAGCAGGAACAGCGGCAGCCCCCAGCTGGCGCTGACCAGCGCGCGCGGGTTGAGGTTTTCGGTGAACGCCATGTGGTACATGTGCGGCATGACGATGGCCGAGGCGAAGAAGACCAGCAGCAGCGTGCGCCAGGGGCCTTCCTGCAATGGCGTGTGCAGCGCGGCCAGGGCGGTCTGGTTCTGCAGCAGCCAGATCTCCAGCTGGTGCGGGCCGCCGAACACGCCGTACAGGGCGTACAGGCCGATGCCGCCCAGGGCCAGCAGCTTGATCACCGACTCGAAGGCGATCGCGAACACCAGCCCTTCGTGTTTCTCACGCGTGGCGATATGGCGCGAGCCGAAGAAGATGGTGAACAGCGTGATCAGTGCGCAGAACGCCAGCGCTACCCGCGCCTTGACGGGCTCGCCGGTAAGGATACTGATCGAGTCGGCCACGGCCTGGATCTGCAGCGCCAGCAGTGGCAGCACGCCGATCAGCATGAATATCGTGGTCAGCGCGCCGGCCCAGGTACTGCGGAACCGGAACGCCAGCAGGTCGGCCAGTGACGACAACTGGTAGGTCCGGGTGATCTTGAGGATCGGGTAGAGCAGCACCGGTGCCAGCAGGAATGCCCCGGAAACACCCAGGTAACAGGCGAGGAACCCATAGCCGTACTGGTAGGCCAGCCCTACCGAGCCGTAGAACGCCCAGGCACTGGCGTAGACGCCCAGCGACAGGGTGTAGGTCAGCGGGTGGCGGATGATCGAGCGCGGGATCAGGCCGCGTTCGCTGACCCAGGCCACGCCGAACAGCACCAGCAGGTAGGCGGCGCTGATCAGGATCATCTGGGTCAGGCTAAAGCTCATCGGCATCACGTTGGCTCTGCAGGATAAAGGTCACGACGATCAGGATCAGCCAGAGCAGATAGGGGCGATACCACGCACCGGTCGGTTCGATCCACCAGTCCATGATGGCCGGGGAGAACAGGTAGATCCCCACGACCAGTAGCAGGACCAAACGATAGATGTACATGCTGGCCTCGAAGTCAGGGCGCTGCGGTTTGGACTTATTATTGGCTTGAATAGCCGGGGGGATGCTAGCGGGAATCGGCAGGATTAGCCAAGGGGTTGAATTTATTGGGCTTCTGATTTGTGATCGAGGTTGCCTGTTGGGGCCTCTTCGCTGCGGTTCGGCGCTCCGACAAGCCAGCTCCCACAGGTACAGCGTTGACCTCAAGGGCGGCGCCGTATCCCGTGGGAGCTGGCTTGCCAGCGAAGAGGCCCTTACTGCCTCAGCGCAAATCAGCCTCTGGCACCGTAGTCCTGCGCGCGATCGCCTCCGGCCGCCAGCGCTCGCGAGCCACGGCCAGCACCTGTGCTGGTGTCGCCTCCAGCAGCTGGGGGCTGGTTTCCTGCCCCAGCGCGCGCAGCGCCCGGAGCAACAACGGCGTAGCCTGGTCATGCGCCAGCGGCGGTGAGCGGTACGACTTGCCGAGCTTGTGCCCATCCGGCTGGGTGATCAGCGGGATATGCAGGTAACGCGGCTGGGAAAACCCCAGCAGCTCCTGCAGGTAAAGCTGGCGCGGGGTGTTGTCCAGCAAGTCGGCGCCGCGCACGATATCGGTGACCCCCTGCCAGGCATCGTCCAGCACCACCGCCAGCTGATAGGCATACAACCCATCGCGCCGCTGGATCACGAAATCACCCACCTCCCGGCCAAGGTGCTGCTCGAAGCGGCCCTGGACCCGGTCGTCGAAGTGATAGCTCAGCTCCGGTACCCGCAGGCGGATCGCTGCGCCATCACGGGAGTGCCCGGCATTGCGGCAGAAACCGGGATAGATGCCGTTGTAGTCCTCCAGCTGCTTGCGCGAGCACGTGCAGGCATACGCCAGCCCCTGGCGGAACAGACGCTCGACCACGTCGGCATAGGCATCGTGGCGCTGGCTTTGATAGACCACCTCGCCGTCCCACTCCAGGGCGTAGCGCTCGAGGGTCTGCAGGATCGCATCACGCGCCCCGGGCGCCTCGCGCGGTGGGTCGATGTCTTCCATGCGCAGCAGCCAGCGTCCACCCACTGCGCGGGCGTCGAGCCAGGAAGCGAGGGCGGCGACCAGCGAGCCGAAATGCAGGAAACCGCTAGGGGTAGGGGCAAAGCGCCCGATGTAACCGGACTCGTTCATGGGCTGCAGCAACCATCGGTAGGAATGAAGCATTCACTGGAAACGAAACGGGGCGCTCAAGGCGCCCCGTTCAGGTGGAATCAGGATCAGGCCTTGCCGACCTGCTTCTCCTTGATTTCGGCCAAGGTCTTGCAGTCATAGCACAGGTCCGCGGTGGGACGCGCTTCCAGGCGGCGAATGCCGATCTCGACGCCACAGCTTTCACACCAGCCGTAGTCTTCGTCCTGGATGAGTTGCAGGGTCTTGTCGATCTTCTTGATCAGCTTGCGCTCGCGATCGCGGTTGCGCAGTTCGAGGGCGAATTCTTCTTCCTGGCTGGCACGGTCGGCCGGGTCGGGGAAGTTGGCTGCCTCGTCCTTCATGTGGTCCACAGTCTGGTCCACGCTTTCCATCAACTCCTTCTTCCAGCCATTGAGCAGCTTGATGAAGTGCTCACGCATGGGTGCACCCATGTACTCCTCGCCCTTGGTTTCCTTATAAGGTTCGAAACCGCGAACGAGTTGACTGGTTTGTTGCTTTTCTTGGGTGGACATGAATAGACCGCCTCTCACTCATCTGATCCATTACGCAGGCTGCTCCATCTCCGGCGACCGCCGGCCCTGCGACTGCGAGCCGCCGAACTTAGCAGATAGTCTCGGGGTACGCCACCCCGCCCGTCTCAACGAGTTGACAACGCCCGACGGCTCACGTTCAGCGCTATGCGCAGGTAGAATCAACAGTTTAGTCCCAATTGAGAGAAGGCCCATGGCTCAGCCCTACAGCGCGCGCAGTCGCGCCATCGAACCCTTCCATGTCATGGCGTTGCTGGCGCGGGCCAATGAGTTGCAGGCGGCGGGTCATGATGTGATCCACCTCGAGATCGGCGAACCGGATTTCACCACCGCGGCCCCGATCGTCGCGGCAGGGCAGGCAGCGCTGGCCGCCGGGCACACCCGTTACACCGCGGCGCGCGGCCTGCCGGCGCTGCGCGAGGCGATCGCGGGGTTCTATGGGCAACGCTATGGGCTGTCGATCGACCCCGATCGTATCCTCGTCACTCCCGGCGGTTCCGGGGCCTTGCTGCTGGCCAGCAGCCTGCTGGTCGACCCGGGCAAGCACTGGTTGCTGGCCGACCCTGGGTATCCGTGCAACCGGCATTTCCTGCGTCTGGTCGAAGGCGGCGCGCAGCTGGTGCCGGTAGGGCCGCAGGACAACTATCAGCTGAACGCCGGGCTGGTCGACCGCTATTGGAACCAGGACAGCGTTGGCGCCCTGGTCGCCTCGCCAGCCAATCCGACGGGTACCGTGCTCGACCGTGATGCGCTGGCGGGCCTGTCAGCAGCGACGCGCGCCCACGGTGGGCACCTAGTTGTCGACGAGATCTACCACGGCCTGACCTACGGCATGGAGGCGCCGAGCGTGCTGGAGGTGGACGACCAGGCCTTTGTCCTCAATAGTTTTTCAAAGTATTTCGGCATGACCGGATGGCGGCTTGGCTGGCTCGTGGCGCCCCCGGCTGCGGTGGCTGATCTCGAGAAGCTCGCGCAGAACCTCTACATCAGTGCGCCGAGCATGGCCCAACATGCTGCCTTGGCGTGCTTCGAGCCTGAAACGCTGGATATTCTGGAACAGCGCCGCGGCGAGTTCGCCCGCCGCCGTGACTACCTGCTGCCTGCCTTGCGCGAGCTGGGGTTCCGCATTGCCGTCGAGCCCCAGGGCGCCTTCTATCTGTATGCAGACATCAGTGCGTTTGGCGGCGATGCCTTTGCCTTCTGCCGCCACTTCCTGGAAACCGAGCACGTGGCGATCACCCCGGGCCTGGACTTCGGCCGCCACCAGGCCTCCCATCATGTTCGCTTTGCCTACACGCAAAGCCTCGAACGATTGGAAGAGGCGGTGCAGCGCATTGCCCGTGGACTGCGGAGCTGGCAAGGCTGATGGCTGTTTTTCCCGAGCTGGAACAGGCGCGCCTGCTGCGCCGCTACAAACGTTTCCTGGCCGACATCGAACTGGCCACCGGCGAGCAGCTGACCATCCACTGCCCCAACACTGGCTCGATGCTCAATTGCATGCGCGAAGGCGGGCAGGTGTGGTTCAGCCGCTCCAATGATCCCAAGCGCAAGCTCCCGGGTACCTGGGAGATCAGCGAGACACCACAGGGGCGCCTTGCCTGCGTCAACACCGGGCGGGCCAATGGGCTGGTCGAAGAGGCGTTGCGCGCTGGCCGGATCAGCGAGCTGGCCGGCTTTACCGCGCTCAGGCGCGAGGTGGTGTACGGACAGGAAGGCAGCCGCATCGACTTTCGCCTGGAATTTCCAGAAGGCCCGGCCTACATCGAGGTCAAGAGCGTGACGCTGGGGTATCCGGACACGCCGATCGCGGCGTTCCCCGACGCCGTGACCCGGCGCGGCGCCAAGCACCTGCGCGAGCTGGCGGCGCTGGCACGCGAGGGCATACGGGCGGTGCAGCTATATTGCGTGAACCTGACGGGGGTCGAGGCCGTGCGCCCGGCCGACGAGATCGACTCGGCCTACGCCGATGCATTGCGTGCTGCCGTGGCTGATGGTGTCGAAGTACTCGCCTATGGCACCCACCTGGACGCTGGGGAAATCTACATCGACCGGCCGCTGCCGGTGCTGCTCATGTCTTGAGCCAGATACCCTGGCTGTCTTCCAGGCAGTCAAGGGCCTCTAGCTGCTCGCCTTCGCAGGGACCGGCCACACACTCGCCGGACTCGATGACAAAGAGCGCACCATGGTGCGCGCATTGGATCAGGCTGGCGCTGTCGTCGAGCAAGGCATCGGGGTTGTCTTCCCAGCTCAGGGGAATGCCACGGTGCGGGCAGCGATTGCGGTAGAGATGGACTTGCCCCTGGCGGCGCACGCCAAACAGGGACATCCCCTGCGCGGTAAAGGCGCGGCTCTGGTTTTCGGCCAGCTCGCGGGAGGAACACAGGAAATACAAGTGGGACATGGTGTTGAGTATCGAGGGGGAAGTGTCGGAACGAAGGCTTGACGCGGCAATGCGAATAATTATCAAATTTCCGCGATTGCTGCGTCCGGCTGTCTATAGTGCGCAGTCCCACCGTACACCACAAGGCGTGCGGTCTGTCTTCTGCAAAGGAATTCGATGATGCGTCGTCCTGCTGCCTTGCTGTCCCTGTGCGCCGGTCTCGTTCTTGCCTCCCAGGCTCTGGCCGCCGACGTTCCGCAGCGCTGGGTCAGCGCGGGTGGGGCACTCAGTGAATGGATCAGCGCCCTGGACGGCGAACCCCGCCTGGTGGGTGTCGACACTACCAGTCAGCATCCCGCGTCGCTGGAAGCCCTGCCAAGCATAGGCTACCAGCGCCAGCTGTCTGCCGAGGGCATTCTGAGTCTGCGTCCGGATGTGCTGGTCGGTACCGAGGAAATGGGTCCACCGCCGGTGCTGGCGCAGATCCGCGCGGCAGGTGTGCAGGTGGAGCTGTTCTCCAGCAAGGCCCAAGTCGATGCCGTGGAGCAGAACCTCACGCATCTGGGCGCCTTGCTGGGCAGCGAGCAGAAGGCCGCCCAGCTGGCTGCCGATTACCGCCAGCAGCTGGAGGCACTGCACTCGCAGCTCGAACCTTTGAAGCACAAGTCCCCAGGCGTCCTGCTGCTGGTGGGTCACGGCGGTGCCAAGCCGATGATCGCAGGCAAGGGCACCGCAGGTGACTGGCTGCTGCAACAGGCCGGTGCGCGCAACCTCGCTGACAATCAGGGTTACAAGAACTTCTCGGCCGAAGCGCTGGCGGCGCTCGATCCGGACGTGCTGGTGGTGGCCGACCGCAGCCTCGAGGGCGAGCAGGCCCTGCAGGCGCTGCTGAAGGAAAACCCCGCCTTGGCGGCATCGCGTGCGGTCAAGACCAAGCGGGTAGTGCCGCTGGATCCGACGCTGCTGGTCGGGGGGCTTGGTCCGCGTCTGCCCGGTGCCTTGCATGAGCTGGCGCGTGCCTTCTATCCGTCGGCGCAGGCCAGCCTCTCTCCATGAAACGTCTGGTTGCGCCGCGTACGCTGTTCATTGCCCTGACCCTGCTGTGCCTGTTGGCGGTCTGGCTGTCCCTGGCCCTGGGGCCAGTCAGCCTGCCGCTGTTCGACACCCTGCGCGCCGGCCTGCGCCTGCTGGGGGTACCGATCGCTGCCGACGGGCTGGAGCAGGCCGAACTGATCCTTGGGCAGATTCGCCTGCCCCGGACTCTGCTTGGCCTGGGCGTCGGTGCGGTGCTGGCGCTATCGGGTGTCGCCATGCAGGGTCTGTTTCGCAATCCGCTGGCCGATCCCGGACTGGTCGGGGTTGCCAGTGGAGCAGCGCTGGGCGCGGCGGTGGCCATTGTCGGCGGCAGCTGGATGGGAGGTATCCCGGAGTGGTTCGCGCCATACCTGCTGTCTGCTTGCGCGTTTGCCGGCGGGCTGGGCGTGACCGCACTGGTCTACCGGCTAGGGCGGCGTGACGGCCAGACCAATGTCGCGACCATGCTGCTGGCCGGCATCGCCCTGACGGCGTTGGCAGGCTCCGCAGTCGGCCTGTTTACCTATCTCGCCGATGACGCCACCCTGCGCACCCTGACGTTCTGGAACCTCGGCAGTCTCAATGGCGCCAGCTACCAGCGGCTGTGGCCGCTGCTGATCGTGGTGTTGGTGGTGATGCTGTGGCTGCCGCGCCGTGCCAAGGCCCTCAATGCCCTGTTGCTGGGCGAATCGGAAGCGCGCCACCTGGGTGTCGAGGTCGAATCGCTCAAGCGCGAACTGGTGTTCTGCACCGCGCTGGGCGTTGGCGCCGCCGTGGCCGCCGCCGGGCTCATCGGCTTCATCGGCCTGGTGGTGCCGCATCTGGTACGGCTGCTGGCCGGGCCGGATCATCGCGTGCTGCTGCCCGCCTCGTTGCTGGCCGGTGGTGCGCTGCTGCTGTTCGCCGACCTGATCGCGCGGCTTGCGCTGGCACCGGCGGAACTGCCGATCGGGATCGTCACTGCGTTCATCGGGGCGCCGTTCTTCCTGTTCCTGTTGATCCGGGGGCGCAGCTGATGCTCGAAGTCCAAGGCCTGCACCTCGACCGTGGCGGCGTGACGGTGCTGCACGATATCAACCTGGGCCTGGCGCCTGGACAGGTGCTGGGTGTGCTCGGGCCCAATGGCGCTGGCAAGAGCAGCCTGCTGGGCGCGCTGTGTGGCGAGCTGACGCCGGGCCGGGGCGAAGTCCGGCTGCAAGGGCGCAGCCTGGCGGACTGGCCGGGCCAGGAGCGCGCGCAGCGCCTGGCGGTGCTGCCGCAGGTGTCGAGCCTGGGCTTCGCTTTTCGGGTCGAGGAGGTGGTGGGGCTCGGACGCCTGCCACATGACACCGGCCAGCAGTGCGACCAGCAGATCATCGGGGCGGCGCTGCGGGCCGCCGATGCCAGCCATCTGGCTGATCGCAGCTACCTGGCGCTGTCTGGCGGGGAGCGCCAGCGAGTGCACCTGGCCCGGGTACTGGCGCAGCTCTGGCCGGGCGAGGAGGGCGCGACGCTGTTGCTTGACGAGCCAACCTCCATGCTCGATCCGCTGCACCAGCACACCACCCTGCAGGCCGTCCGCGCCTTCGCCGATCGCGGTGCGGCGGTGCTGGTGATCCTGCATGACCTGAACCTGGCTGCGCGCTACTGCGACCGGATACTGTTGCTTGAGCAGGGGCGCTGCCACACCATCGGGACGCCGCGAAAGGTGCTGCGGCCTGATGCATTGAAGGCAGTGTTCGGGATCGAAGTGCTGGTGCAGGAGCATCCCGAGCGGGGGCATCCGTTGATTATTGCGAGGTAAGCAGGGGGCTACCGGGGGCTACTGCACGCAAAAAAAAGACCCGGCAAAAGTGCCGGGTCAATAACCGTGATTAGCCTGATGAGGAGATAATCTGAGAGTCCGAACCAGGGGCTTTCAGGTTATCCAACCAGTCTCGCGACCAGTTGTGATAATCATAACGATTCTCATTTCACTGTCAATCGTTTCTCCGCATTTATTTTTCATTTCTTCACTGGCGGGCTTTTCTCATCCAGCTGCTGGTTCAGCGCTTCTTTGCGTTCGGCCGGCAAATCGTTCCAGTGCATGTCGAGCAACGCGCCTTCGATGGCGTACAACAACACCTTGGATGCGCGGAAACCTCGGGTCTTCACAGCTTGGTAGGCCCCCACCGCACCGAGTCGGCGAAGGTCCGATGCGCTGTGGATGCCAACAGCGTGCAGCCACTGTGCAGAGGTCTTCCCCAGGTTCTTCAGGTGCTGCAGTTCATCGTTCATCAGGCCTCCTTGCGATGGCTGAACGGTCGTTGAGATAAATCGCGAGCAGGTCAGGGTGCAGTGTAGCGGGGGATGGCGAACATGAAGCTTTTTGCCATGGGGGAGGGTGTTCAAGACAGCGCAGCCCGGCGGGCTGCGCGTCCCTGGCGCGTTACAGGCCTGGCAAGCGCTGGCGGATCTGCTCGACCAGCTGGTCCAGGCTGCCACCTTCATTGGTTTCGATGCGCTTGCTTTGCAGCAGCTCGTGGTCGTCCAGCGGCTCACGGTTCTGCTGCTGCACCTTGATCACTTCAAGCGTCGCATCGGACGGATCGGTGCTGTCAGCCTGACGTTGGGCCAGCCAGCTGGCGATCACGGCGTCCGGGGCGTTGCAGTCCAGGATCAGGAAGGGTACGCCGGTCGAGCTGGCAATCTCGGCCGCGGCCTTGCGCTGCTCGCGCTTGAGGTAGGTAGCGTCGAGCACCACCGGGAAGCCGGCACGCAGGATGACCGCCGCCAGTTGATGCAAGCGCTCGTACGTCGCCTGGCTCGCATGCTCGGCATAGATCCCGGCCTGCAGCTGGCCGCTGGCCTGCTCTTGCTGGTCACCGTGCAGGCGCTTGCGCTCGACGTCCGAGCGCAGGCGAACGGCTCCCAGAGACTCGACCAGGCGCATGGCCACGTGGCTCTTGCCCACTGCGGAGACGCCGTGGGTCACCGCCAGCAGACGCGAGGGGATGGCGCTGTAGCTTTCCGCCAGGTTGGCGTAGTTGCGGTAGGTGCGCAGCGTGGTCGCGCGCTGCACGCCATCGGCATCGGCAGGCATGCTGAACAGCGCCACCTTGGCACGCACCAGGGCGCGATAGGCCTTGTAGAAATTCAGCAGCTCGAGGCCGGCGTAATCGCCAGTCAGCTCCAGGTACTGGCTGATGAAGCGTCGCGCGAGACACTTCAGGCCCCGGTCTTCCAGGTCCATGGCCAGGAAGGCGGTGTCGGCCCAGACGTCGGTGAGGCGGAACGGCTCGTTGAACTCGATGCAGTCGAAAATCACCACCTTGCCGTCGATCAGCGTCGCGTTGCCCAGGTGGATATCACCGTGGCACTCGCGGATGAAACCGTCGGCCTTGCGCGTCTCAAGCAGGCCGTGCAGGCGCTGGTAGCTGCTCTGCGCCCACGCTTGCAGCGCGTCGAGCTGTTGCAGGTCGGCCTTGTCGCTGAGGAACGGGCGGATCTGCTCGAAATTCTGCTCGACCGGCGCCATGGCGCTTTCCGGCGTGCCCAGGGGGTGGTCCAGCGGCACGCGGGGGGCCTGCAGGTGGAACTCGGCGATCTGCCGGGCCATCTGGTCGATATGCCCAGCGGTCAGCTCGCCATTGGCTTGCAGGGTGTTGAGCATCTGTCCCTGGGGGAACTGGCGCATCTTCAGCGCGTACTCGATGGGCTCGCCTTCGCCCGCGAGTTGCGGTGCCTCGGCGGAGCCGGTGATTGGCAGCACGTCGAGGTACAGGCCTTCGGTCAGCCGCTGGTTCAGGCGCAGCTCTTCACGGCAGAAATGACCGCGCTGGCTCAGTTCGGTGAAGTCGAGAAAGCCGAAGTTCATCGGCTTCTTGATCTTGTAGGCGTACTCGCCCGTGAGCAGGACCCAGGAAATATGTGTCTCGATAAGCTGGAAACCATCGACCGGGTGAGGGTAGAGGGCGGGATTCTGTAGGGCGGTGATCAACGCTTGGCTCACGGGCGGTCCTTTTGGGTCCGGGAATTCGAAGGCGTTATTATGGTCAATGGTGCCGTCCCTGCAAACCGCCGGAGGGCGCCTGCCCCGGCTTTATAAAGTGCGTATAATCCGCCGCCATGACTCGAACCCAAAACTCCCGTACCCCGAAAAAACGTCCGTCCGGCCGCTCCCGCGCCTGGCTGGGCTGGGCTTTGAAGCTCAGCCTGGTCGGTCTTGTGGTGCTTGCCGGCTTCGCCGTCTACCTCGATGCCGTCGTCCAGGAAAAGTTTTCTGGCAAGCGCTGGACCATCCCGGCCAAGGTCTATGCCCGGCCGCTGGAGCTGTTTGTCGGCCAGAAACTGAGCCGCAACGACTTTCTCGTCGAGCTTGATGCCTTGGGCTATCGGCGCGAAAGCGCAGCCAACGGCCCGGGTGCTGCCTCGGTCAACGGCAACACCGTCGAGCTGAATACCCGTGGTTTCCAGTTCTATGAAGGCATCGAGAAAGCACAGGCAGTCCGTGTGCGCTTCTCGGGCGACTACGTGGCCGGGCTCAGCGGTGCCAATGGCAGCAAGCTCGACGTGGTCCGCCTTGAGCCGCTGCTGATCGGCGGCATCTATCCCAAGAACCTTGAAGACCGCATCCTGATCAAGATCGACCAGGTGCCCCCGCACTTGCTCGAGACCCTGGTAGCGGTGGAAGACCGCGACTTCTACCACCACTTTGGTGTCTCGCCCAAGTCGATCGCGCGGGCGGTCTGGGTCAACACCTCGTCGGGCGCCATGCGCCAGGGCGGCAGTACCCTGACCCAGCAGTTGGTCAAGAACTTCTACCTGACCAATGAGCGCAGCCTGAGCCGCAAGATCACCGAGGCCATGATGGCCGTGCTCCTCGAGGTGCACTACGACAAGCGCGAGATTCTCGAGGCCTACCTCAACGAGGTCTTCGTCGGCCAGGACGGACAACGCGCGGTGCATGGCTTCGGCCTGGCCAGCCAGTTCTTCTTCAGCCAGCCGCTGTCGGAGCTCAAGCTGCACCAGATCGCCTTGCTGGTGGGCATGGTCAAGGGCCCGTCCTATTACAATCCGCGCCGCTATCCCGAGCGCGCGCTCACGCGCCGCAACCTTGTGCTCGACCTGCTGGCCGAGCAGGGCGTGGCAAGCAAGGACGTGATCGAGGCGGCCAAGAAAATGCCGCTGGGCGTGACCAGGCGCGGCAGCCTGGCCGACAGCTCGTTCCCGGGCTTCCTCGACCTAGTCAAGCGCCAGTTGCGCCAGGACTATCGCGATGAAGACTTGACCGAAGAAGGCCTGCGCATCTTCACAAGCTTCGACCCGATCCTGCAGATGAAGTCCGAAGCGGCGATGGCCGAGACCTTCAAGCGCCTGGATGGCCGCAAGGGCGGCGACCAGGTCGAAGCGGCGATGGTGGTGACCAACCCGGAAACCGGCGAGGTCCAGGCCCTGCTTGGCAGTCGCCAGGCCGGTTTCGCCGGTTTCAACCGGGCCATCGATGCCGTGCGTCCGATCGGCTCGCTGGTCAAGCCGGCGGTCTACCTGACCGCGCTGGAGAAGCCGAGCAAGTACACCCTGACCAGTTGGGTGCAGGATGAGCCTTTCTCGGTCAAGGGCGCCAACGGCCAGGTCTGGCGTCCGCAGAACTACGACCGGCGTGCCCACGGCACCATCTACCTGTACCAGGGGCTGGCGCATTCCTACAACCTGTCCACCGCCAAGATCGGCCTGGACGTGGGTGTGCCCAACGTCATCAAGACCATCAGCCGCCTGGGCGTCGATGTCGACTGGCCGGCGTTCCCGTCCATGCTGCTCGGCGCTGGCGGCATGTCGCCGATGCAGGTCGCGACCATGTACCAGACCCTGGCCAACGGCGGCTTCAATACGCCGATGCGCGGGATTCGCAGTGTGCTGACCGCCGAGGGCGAGCCGCTCAAGCGCTATCCGTTCCAGATCCAGCAGACCTTCGATCCGGGCTCCATCTACCTGGTGCAGAACGCCATGCAGCGGGTGATGCGCGAGGGTACCGGGCGCTCGGTCTACAATGTGCTGCCCGGCAACCTCACCCTCGCGGGCAAGAGCGGGACCAGCAACGATTCGCGTGACAGCTGGTTCGCAGGCTTCAGCCAGGACCTGCTGGCGGTGGTGTGGATTGGTCGTGACGATAACGGCAAGACGCCGTTCACCGGCGCCACGGGTGCATTGCAGGTCTGGACCAGCTTCATGCGCAAGGCCGATCCGCTACCCTTGGACATGCCGCAACCCGACAATGTGGTGCAGGCCTGGATCGATCCGTACAGCGGACAAGGCTCCGATGCCAGCTGTCCGGGAGCGGTGCAGATGCCGTATATTCGTGGCAGTGAACCGCCTGCTGGCCCGGCCTGTGGCAGTCAGGCGACCCCTGAAGACTCCGTCATGGACTGGGTCAAGGGCTGGATGAATTAAGCACATGAGAGGGCGTGAATTGAACAAGTGGTGGTTTCCTGCCTTGACGGCGCTGGCCTTGCTCAATGGCTGCGCCAGCGTCCCGCGTGGCTCCATCCCGGTGGTGGATTCGAGCACCCGGGTATCCAACAGCGAGCGCGTCTCTGCCAACCGCAGCGCCGCGCCAGCGGTCAGCACCGGTAGCAGCCAGGCGCAAACGGTGCCTCAGGACTCGGGCGTGATGGTGATGATCCCGCAGGGCGCGGGCTCCTCGCCAATCCAGACATTCCCTGCCGGCACGGGCACCGCCGCGATCAGCAGCGGGCCGATCACCCCGGGGCCGGTCGACAACGAACCGTTCGACATCGCCTCGATGAACAGCGCGCCCACCCCGGCAAGCACGCCGAGCACGTCGAGTGCTCCGACCGGTATACCTCGCAGCAATGCTGCAAGCAGCGGCCTGTCGGCGGACGAACAGCTCGATGGGCCGGTGCTGGCGCTATTGACCACCGCCCAGCAGCAGCAGGGCACTGGCGATTACAACGGTGCCTCCTCCAGCCTGGAGCGTGCCCAGCGCATCGCGCCGCGCGAGCCGCAGGTGCTCTATCGCCTCGCCCAGGTGCGCCTCGCCCAGGGCGATGCCGCCCAGGCCGAGCAGCTGGCCCGGCGCGCGCTGACCTACGCCAATGGCCGTCCAGACCTGCAGGCGGGCCTGTGGAACATCATTGCCCAGGCTCGCGAGAAGCAGGGTGACAGCGCTGGCGCCGCCTTGGCGCGTCAGAAAGCCAAGGTCAACCTGTGATGGAGCAACGTATTCTGGATATTGCTGACCACCTGCTGCTGATCGAGCGAGAACTGCATGTCCAGGGCTGGTGGAGCGATCAGCCTCCAACTGCCGAGGCACTGGGCAGTGTGGTGCCCTTCGCGGTCGACAGCATGAGCTTCGAGCAGTGGCTGCAGTGGATTTTCCTGCCACGCATGAAGCAGATCCTGGAACACGGCCTGGCCCTGCCCAACGCCTCGGGGATCCTGGTCATGGCTGAAACGGTCTACAGCAACCGGCCGGATGAAAGTCGCGAGTTACGACGGCTGCTAGCAGAATTCGACCAATTGATCAGTCCATCCGCCTGATTTCCTCTCTTTTTCCTATAAGGGCCGCAGATTGTGGCCCTTTTTGTTGGAAATCTTAACAGTTCTGCTGCAAGCGATTGAATTCGTGGTGCTGGAGAAACGTCCTTGGGAAAAATTGGCAATAATTTTTCTTGACTTGAGGGCGCCAAATCTTAAGAATCCAGATTCCGCTGTAGGGGGACTGCCAGAAGCAGACCCGCTAAGCAGATCATGAGGCGCACACCCGCGCCGACTTGCTTCACCCCGCAACGCGTTACCTCGCGCTGGGTGGGAAAACCCCGCAACACTCTGGGGGGCTCCCAATACTTGCTCAGTCAGTGCTGACGTTCGCTCATGCTCTGCTTGGCAGTAAACCTATTAAGACCCGCCCGGTTGGGGCGGTATTCTGGCGTTTTAGAGGTGAACAACGTGGAGCTTTTATCTGGCGCTGAGATGGTCGTCCGCTTTTTGCGGGACGAAGGCGTTAAGCACATCTACGGGTACCCTGGTGGTGCTCTCCTGCATGTTTACGACGCGCTGTTCAAGGAACCGGAAGTCACCCACATCCTGGTTCGTCATGAGCAGGCGGCTACCCACATGGCCGACGGCTATGCCCGTGCCACCGGCAAGGCCGGCGTGGTGCTGGTGACTTCCGGCCCCGGCGCGACCAATGCCATCACGGGTATCGCCACCGCCTACATGGACTCCATTCCGATGGTGATCCTGTCCGGCCAGGTGCCGAGCACCATGGTGGGCACCGATGCCTTCCAGGAAACCGACATGATCGGTATTTCCCGGCCGATCGTGAAACACAGCTTCATGATCAAGCATGCCTCGGAGATCCCCGAGGTCATGAAGAAGGCGTTCTACCTCGCGCAATCCGGCCGTCCCGGCCCGGTCGTGGTCGATATCCCCAAGGACATGACCAACCCGGCCGAGAAGTTCGAATACGTCTACCCCAAGAAGGTCAAGCTGCGCTCATACAGCCCGGCTGTCCGCGGTCACTCGGGCCAGATCCGCAAGGCAGCCGAGATGCTCCTGGCGGCCAAACGTCCGGTAGTGTACGCCGGCGGCGGCGTCATCCTGGGTGGCGGCTCCGAAGCACTGACCGAGATCGCCAGGACCCTCAACCTGCCAGTCACCAATACCCTGATGGGTCTGGGTGGCTATCCAGGTACCGACCGCCAGTTCCTCGGCATGCTGGGCATGCACGGCAGCTACCCTGCCAACATGACCATGCACAACGCTGACGTGATCTTTGCCGTCGGTGCGCGGTTCGACGACCGTGTGGTCAACGGCCCGGCCAAGTTCTGCCCGAATGCCAAGATCATCCATATCGACATCGACCCGGCGTCGATCTCCAAGATGATCAAGGCCGACGTGCCGATCGTGGGTCCGGTGGAAAGCGTGCTCAGCGAAATGCTCGGCATCCTGCGCGAAATCGGCGAGCAGCCAGACAAGTCCGCCATGGACGCCTGGTGGAAGCAGATCGAAGAGTGGCGCGGCACGGGTGACATGTTCCCCTACGACAAGGGCGACGGCAGCGTCATCAAGCCGCAGACCGTGATCGAGACACTCTGCGAAGTCACCAAGGGCGATGCCTTCGTCACCTCCGACGTGGGTCAGCACCAGATGTTCGCGGCGCAGTACTACCGCTTCAACAAGCCCAACCGCTGGATCAACTCCGGTGGCCTGGGCACCATGGGCTTCGGCTTCCCGGCGGCCATGGGCGTCAAGCTCAACTTCCCGGACCAGGACGTTGCCTGCGTGACCGGTGAAGGCAGCATCCAGATGAACATCCAGGAGCTGTCCACCTGCCTGCAGTACGACCTGCCGGTGAAGATCGTCAACCTCAACAACGGCGTACTGGGCATGGTTCGCCAGTGGCAGGACATGGCCTACAACAGCCGTCACTCGCACTCCTACATGGAGTCGCTGCCGGACTTCGTCAAGCTGGCCGAGGCCTATGGCCATGTGGGTATCCGCATCACCAGCCTGAAGGACCTCAAGCCGAAACTGGAAGAGGCCTTCGCGATGAAGGACCGCCTGGTGTTCATCGACATCCAGGTCGACAACAGCGAGCACGTCTATCCGATGCAGATCAAGGATGGATCGATGCGCGACATGTGGCTGAGCAAGACGGAGCGTACCTGATATGCGGCACATCATTTCCCTGCTGTTGGAAAACGAACCCGGTGCCCTGTCTCGCGTCGTGGGTCTGTTCTCCCAGCGCAACTACAACATCGAGAGCCTGACCGTCGCTCCGACCGAAGACCCGACCCTGTCGCGTCTGACCCTGACGACTGTCGGCCACGATGAGGTGATCGAGCAGATCACCAAGAACCTGAACAAGCTGGTCGAAGTGGTCAAGCTGGTCGACCTGTCGGAAAGCGCCCATATCGAGCGCGAACTGATGCTGGTCAAGGTCAAGGCCACCGGCGCACAGCGCGCCGAGATCAAACGCACCACCGACATCTACCGTGGGCAGATCGTCGACGTCAGCAGCAGCGTGTACACGGTGCAGCTGACCGGTACCAGCGACAAGCTGGACAGCTTCATCCAGGCCATCGGTACCGCATCGATTCTCGAAACCGTGCGCAGTGGCGTCACCGGCATTGCCCGTGGCGACAAAGTGCTCAGCATCTAACTTCAAAAATTAGCGATGGCTCCGCTGGGGCCGAGATATAACAGGGGTATTCCATGAAAGTTTTCTACGACAAAGACTGCGACCTTTCGATCATCCAGGGCAAGAAAGTCGCCATCATCGGCTACGGCTCCCAGGGCCACGCTCAAGCGTGCAACCTGAAGGACTCCGGTGTTGACGTCACTGTCGGTCTGCGTAAAGGCTCGGCCACCGTTGCCAAGGCAGAAGCCCATGGTCTGAAAGTTGCCGACGTGGCTTCCGCCGTCGCTGCCGCCGACCTGGTCATGATCCTGACCCCGGACGAGTTCCAGGGCGCCCTGTACAAGAACGAAATCGAGCCGAACATCAAGAAAGGCGCAACCCTGGCCTTCTCCCACGGCTTCGCTATCCACTACAACCAGGTCGTTCCTCGCGCCGACCTCGACGTGATCATGATCGCGCCGAAGGCTCCAGGCCACACCGTTCGCTCCGAGTTCGTCAAGGGCGGCGGTATCCCTGACCTGATCGCGATCTACCAGGACGCCTCGGGCAACGCCAAGAACGTCGCACTGTCCTACGCCGCTGGCGTTGGTGGCGGTCGTACCGGCATCATCGAAACCACCTTCAAGGACGAGACCGAAACCGACCTGTTCGGCGAGCAGGCCGTTCTGTGTGGCGGTACCGTCGAGCTGGTCAAGGCCGGTTTCGAAACCCTGGTCGAAGCTGGCTACGCGCCGGAAATGGCCTACTTCGAGTGCCTGCACGAACTGAAACTGATCGTCGACCTCATGTACGAAGGCGGTATCGCCAACATGAACTACTCGATCTCGAACAACGCCGAGTACGGCGAGTACGTGACCGGTCCGGAAATCATCAACGAAGAATCCCGCAAGGCCATGCGCAATGCTCTGAAGCGCATCCAGGACGGCGAGTACGCGAAGATGTTCATCTCCGAAGGCGCCACCAACTACCCATCGATGACCGCCAAGCGTCGTAACAACGCCGCGCACGGCATCGAAGTCATCGGCGAGCAACTGCGTTCGATGATGCCTTGGATCTCGGCGAACAAGATCGTCGACAAGTCCAAGAACTGATCCGTTCCTGCTAACGAAAAGCGCGGCCTCGGCCGCGTTTTTTCGTTTAGGGGTCAGCTTCTGGTATAAAGCCCACAAGGCTTGCCGGACGAACCCATGCCGCGAGCCCATGTCGAACACATTCCACCCTGTTGCAAGGTATTGTCCATGAGCGAACGTCCCGAAGAGCCGAACAAGCCCTCCGACGCCGAAAGCCTGCTACCTGTCGATGAGCATGTTGAAGAAGGGCATGACGCCGAAGGGCGCAAGGTCCGGCACCGTGGCATCTATCTGCTGCCCAACCTGTTCACCACCGCCAACCTGTTTGCCGGTTTCTACTCCATCATCAGTTCCATCAGCGCGCAGAGCGCCATGAGCGCCGGCGATCCGCGCGAGGCGAGCAAGTACTTCGCCTTCGCCGCCATTGCCATCTTCGTGGCCATGGTGCTCGACGGCCTGGACGGCCGCGTTGCCCGCATGACCAACACCCAGAGCGCCTTCGGTGCCGAGTACGACTCGCTGTCGGACATGGTCGCGTTTGGTGTCGCACCGGCGTTGCTGGCCTTTGGCTGGGCCCTGGGCGACATGGGCAAGGTCGGCTGGATGGTCGCCTTCATCTATGTGGCCGGCGCCGCGCTGCGCCTGGCACGCTTCAATACCCAGGTCGGCACTGCTGACAAGCGCTTCTTCATCGGCCTGGCCAGTCCGGCCGCGGCAGGCGTAGTGGCAGGTACCGTCTGGGCGTTCAGCGACTTCGGCATCCAGGGCTCCAAGCTGTCGTTCCTGGTGGCGCTGCTGGTTGCGGCTGCGGGCATGCTGATGGTGAGCAACATCAAGTACAACAGCTTCAAGCAGCTGGACCTGAAGGGTCGCGTGCCCTTTGTCGCGATCCTGGCCGTGGTGCTGGTGTTTGCCGTGGTGTTCAGCGATCCGCCGCGCATCCTGCTGCTGATCTTCCTCGGGTATGCCGTGTCGGGCCCTGTGCAGTACTTGCTGCGCATGCGTCGCCGCAAAGCCTGAAAGATTTAATGACGCAATAATCCTCCGGCTCCATAGTCTACTGGTGCATCAGCCATCCAGTGCCATGGAGCCCATCATGCTTATCAAGCTTGCGAGAGCCTCCGACTGCAAGTTGTCGGAGGTCACTCCCGAATCCGTCTACCTTTCTCGCCGCGCCGTGCTCGGTGGCTCCCTGGCGGGGGCGGCCGTCTCGATGATTCCTGGACTCGCCTTCGCGGCAGCGCCTTCTCGCTACGCCGATGCCGAGCCGGGAAGCGCTCCTGGCTGGTTCACCCAGAAACTCGAAGGCACCCAGTGGCAGGCCATGACCGTGCAGGGCGAGGCCATCACACCGTTCAAGGATGCGACCCACTACAACAACTTCTACGAGTTCGGGGCCGACAAGGGTGATCCGGCCGATAACGCAGGTAGCCTGAAAACCGAACCCTGGACGGTGGTGGTGGACGGCGAGGTAGGCAAGCCGGGGCGCTATGCCCTCGAAGACTTCGTCAAGCCTTATCATCTGCAGGAGCGAATCTACCGCCTGCGCTGCGTAGAGGCGTGGTCCATGGTCATCCCATGGCTGGGCTTTCCTCTGGCCGACATCCTCAAGCAGGTCGAGCCTACCTCCAAGGCACGCTATATCCGCTTCGAAACCCTCCAGGACCCGAAGAACATGCCAGGCATGCGCTCGGGTTTCGCGCTGATCGACTGGCCTTACGTCGAGGGCCTTCGCCTGGATGAGGCGATGAATCCCTTGGCCATCCTGGCGGTGGGCATGTATGGGCGCGAACTGCCCAACCAGAACGGCGCTCCTCTACGGTTGGTCGTGCCTTGGAAGTACGGGTTCAAGAGCATCAAGTCCATCGTCCGGATCAGTCTGGTGAGCGAGCAGCCGCAGACTACCTGGCAAGGGCTTGCGCCTGATGAGTACGGCTTCTATGCCAACGTCAATCCGACCGTCGACCACCCGCGCTGGACCCAGGCCCGCGAGCGCCGGCTGCCCAGCGGGCTGTTCAGTCCCAATGTGCGCGAGACGCAGATGTTCAACGGGTACGCCGATGAAGTGGCTTCTCTTTATGCCGACCTCGACCTGAGGACCAACTACTGATGCGTTATCCCTGGATCCGCCTGGGCATCTTTGTGCTGGGTTGTCTGTTTCCGGCCTGGTGGCTATATGAAGCGGCAATGAGCCTGCTCGGCCCTGACCCTGGCAAGATCCTGGTTGACCGGCTGGGCCTGGGCGCTCTGATCTTTCTGCTGATTACCTTGAGCATGACCCCGCTGCAGAAGATGACGGGCTGGTCCGGGTGGATAGTGGTCCGCCGGCAACTGGGGCTGTGGTGTTTCGCCTACATTGTGCTGCACATGACATCTTATATGGTGTTCGTGCTTGGCCTGGACTGGGGGCAACTGGGTGTGGAGTTACGCAAGCGGCCCTACATAATAGTGGGAGCGCTGGGCTTCCTTGGACTGTTGGCACTGGCGGTCACGTCCAATCGCTATAGCCAGCGCCGGTTGGGCGCGCGATGGAAGAAGCTGCACAAGTTGGTGTATGTGATCCTCGCCCTGGGCTTGTTGCACTTTCTATGGATAGTGCGTGCCGATCTCCGGGAGTGGGCTGTGTATGCGGCGATTGGCGCGGGACTGCTTGCGCTGCGGATTCCTGCGGTGTCGCAGCGCCTGCCGCGGGTGAGGGGGAGGGCGCCCCGCGCAGGTGGAAAGCCGTCTCAGGAGTAACTTGAAACATTTATGAAATAAGTTCTTGACCGGATTTCGAATCCCCTTATAATGCGCCCCACTTCCAGCGTAGTTGGAACGGAAAACTCCTTGAGAATCAACGAGTTGGATGTTCAGGACAGCAGCCGGAAGTGGCTCCGGTCGAAAGATCGGTAGCGGTGAAAAAGGTGGTTGACAGCAGATT